>NZ_JBFAJO010000085.1:0-34154 GCF_040655255.1 Kitasatospora sp. NPDC050463 | reverse complement strand
GTGCTGGCGGACGCGGTGAGCGAGAAGTTCGGTGGCGACCACGTGTCCGAGACCCGGCGCAACGTCCAGGGGTACCTGGACAACCTGATCGTCCGCTAGGCACCCGGCTGCCCCGGCCGTCCTGACCGGAGCGCCGGAGCGCCCGCCGGAATTCGACCCACCCCCCACGCCCACCGATAAGCGCACCCCTTTGCCCCACCCGCACCGCGGAAACGCCGAGTGCGGGTCTTCGGCATGCCCGCATTCGGAAAGCCTCGCGTACGCGGGAAAGCGCGGCAGGACATTCCCTGCACACCGGCCGGCGGCCTAGGCTGCACGAAGTCCGATTCGGAAGACCTCCGCCATTCACTTCGAGGGGATACCCATGTCCGATTTCACCAGCCCCCAGGGGTTCGCCGACGCGGCGGAGCTGCGCGCCAAGAACCGCGCCACCGTGGAGCGGTACATGAACACCCGGGGTCAGGACCGGCTGAAGCGGCACGAGCTCTTCACCGAGGACGGCAGCGGCGGTCTGTGGACCACCGACACCGGCTCCCCGATCGCCATCAACGGCCGGGACCGGCTGGCGGAGCACGCCGTCTGGTCGCTGAAGTGCTTCCCGGACTGGGAGTGGTACAACATCCAGATCTTCGGTACGGACGACCCGAACCATTTCTGGGTCGAGTGCGACGGGCACGGGAAGATTCTCTTCCCCGGCTACCCCGAGGGTTACTACGAAAACCACTTCCTGCACTCCTTCACGCTCGCCGACGGAAAGATCAAGCAGAACCGCGAGTTCATGAACCCCTTCGAGCAGCTGCGCGCACTGAGCATTCCGGTGCCGGAGATCAAGCGCGAGGGAATACCCACCTGACCGGGTTCTCCCGGATTGGAGGCTCAGCATGGAAGACGTTCTGCGTGACATCCGCTTCCGTGAGGCCCTGCAACAGCCGACCTGGAGCGACGCTTCGCAGGTCCGACGCGTCCACGAGACCCTGGCGGCCCGTCCGCCGCTCGCCCGGGCCGAGGACATCCTCGCCCTGCGGGCGATCCTGGCCCGCGTCGCCGCCGGCGAGGCCAAGATCGTGCAGGCCGGGGACTGCGCCGAGGACGTGAACGAGCACACCCCCGGCTACGTGGCCCGCAAGACGGCGGTGCTCGACCTGCTGGCCGGCGCGCTCCGGCTGGCGACCCATCAGCCGGTGGTGCGGGTCGGCCGGATCGCCGGGCAGTTCGCCAAGCCGCGCTCCAGCGGGACCGAGCAGTACCAGGGCGTCGAGATCCCGTCGTACCGCGGTGACATGGTCAACGGCCCCGAGCCGGACGCCGAGAGCCGGCGGCCCGACCCGCTGCGCATCCTGGCGGGCTACATGGCCGCGAACGAGATCATGGAACACCTGGGGTGGAAGGGCCGGGGCCAGGGCGCCGGCATCGAACTCCCGGTCTGGACCAGCCACGAGGCGCTGCTGCTGGACTACGAGATCCCCATGCTCCGCCAGGACGACCTGGGCCGGCTCTTCCTCGGCTCCGCCCACTGGCCGTGGATCGGCGAGCGCACCCGGCAGGTCGAGGGCGCCCATGTCGCCCTGCTGGCCGAGGTGTTCAACCCGGTCTCCTGCAAGGTCGGCCCGAGCATGAGCCCGGCCGACCTGTTGGCCCTGTGCGCGCGGCTGGACCCGAACCGCGAGCCGGGCCGGCTCACCCTGGTCGCCCGGATGGGCGCCGACGCCGTGGCCGACCGGCTGCCCCCGCTCGTCGAGGCCGTGAAGGCCGCGGGCCACCCGGTCATCTGGCTGGGCGACCCGATGCACGGCAACACCGTCTCGGCACCCGGCGGGCACAAGACCCGGATGGTGGAGACGGTGGCCCGCGAGGTCCGCGGCTTCGTGCAGGCCGTCACCGCCGCCGGCGGGGTGGCCGGCGGGCTGCACCTGGAGACCACTCCCGACGACGTCACCGAGTGCGCGTCCGACCACGCCGCCCTCGACCACGTCGGCGACACCTACACGAGCCTGTGCGACCCGCGGCTGAACCCGCGGCAGGCCCTCACCGTCGTCTCGGCCTGGAACGGCTGAGCCGGCTCTCCCCCCGTCCACCCGGAGCATCCGCGAACTGGAGGCCATGGCATGGCCGGCATTGCGCCCATCACCCCGTATCCGCTGCCCTCGGCAGGCGAATTGCCGGTCAACACCGCGCAGTGGGACATCGATCCGGACCGCGCGGTCCTGCTCGTCCACGACATGCAGCGGTACTTCCTGAAGCCCTTCCCGGACACCGTGCGCGCCGAGCTCGTGCGCAACGCGGCGTCGCTGCGCGCCTGGTGCGTCGCGCGCGGGGTCCCGGTGGCCTACACCGCCCAGCCCGGCGGCATGACCGAGCAGGAGCGCGGTCTGCTCAAGGACTTCTGGGGGCCCGGCATGCGGACCGACCCGGTGGACCGCGCGGTCGTGGACGAACTGGCGCCGGGTCCGGACGACTGGGTGTTCACCAAGTGGCGCTACAGCGCCTTCTTCCGCTCCGACCTCCTGGAGCGGATCCGCGCCACCGGGCGGGACCAGCTGGTCATCTGCGGCGTCTACGCGCACGTCGGTGTGCTGATGTCCGCGGTCGAGGCGTTCACCAACGACATCCAGCCGTTCCTGGTCGCCGACGCGACCGCCGACTTCTCCCGGGAGTTCCACGAGCTCGCGCTGCGGTACGCCGCCGACCGCTGCGCGATGGTCGTCACCACGAAGGAGGTCGTCGGATGAACGGCGCTCCCGCGGACGACCTGCTGGGGCGGGTCCTGGGCGACGACCCGGGGCCCTTCGCCCTGCTCCACCGGCCCGAGACGACCGGACCGGACTTCCTGGACGTCCTCGTCGGCGAGGTGTCCAACCCGGCCGCCCTGGCGGACCTCCCGCTGTCCGGCGAACCGGTGGACGTCGGGGCCCCGGCCCGGCACGAGGTGCTCACGGTCATCCCGTACCGCCAGATCACCGAGCGGGGCTTCGCCGCCCCGGACGACGGCGCGCCGCTGATCGCGATGACGGTGACGGAGCAGCGGACCGTGCGGGTCACCGAGGCGCTGACCCGCCTACCGGACGTGGCGACCGACCTGACCGGCGGCCACTTCGACCTGGACGACGACGCCTACGCCGACACCGTGCGCCGGATCGTCACGGAGGTCATCGGCGAGGGGGAGGGCGCCAACTTCGTCCTGAAGCGCTCGTTCGTCGCCGACATCACCGACTACGGACCGCACAGCGCGCTGGCGTTCTTCGGGCGCCTGCTGCGCCGGGAGAGCGGCGCGTACTGGACGTTCGTCATCCACACCGGCACCCGGACCCTGGTCGGGGCCTCGCCCGAGCGGCACATCAGCGTCAGCGACGGCGTTGCCGTGATGAACCCGATCAGCGGCACCTACCGGTACCCGCCGTCGGGCCCGACCCTTCCGGAGGTCATGGACTTCCTCGCCGACCGCAAGGAGGCCGACGAGCTGTACATGGTGGTGGACGAGGAACTGAAGATGATGGCCCGGATCTGCGAGGAGGGCGGCCGGGTCACCGGCCCCTACCTCAAGGAGATGGCCCGGCTCGCCCACACCGAGTACTTCATCGAGGGGCGCACCGACCGCGACCCGCGCGAGATCCTGCGCGAGACGCTGTTCGCCCCGACCGTCACCGGCAGCCCGCTGGAGAGCGCCTGCCGGGTCATCGACCGCTTCGAGCCGCAGGGCCGCGGCTACTACAGCGGCGTCGCCGCCCTGATCAGCCGCGACGAGCGGGGCGGGCGCCGGCTGGACTCCGCGATCCTGATCCGGACCGCCGACATCGACACCGCGGGCCGGGTGCGGATCGGCGTGGGCGCCACCCTGGTCCGCCACTCCGACCCGGCCGCCGAGGCCGCCGAGACCAGGGCGAAGGCGGCCGGCCTGATCGCGGCGCTGGAGGACGGCACCGGCGCCCGCTTCGGCACCCACCCGAGGGTGCGGGCCGCCCTGGCGAGCCGCAACGACACCATCGCGGACTTCTGGCTCAGCGAGCGGGACGAGCGTGACCGCCCGCTGCCCGAACTGCTGGGCCGCGAGGCCCTGGTGGTGGACGCCGAGGACACCTTCACCTCGATGATCGCCCACCAGCTCCGGTCCATCGGGCTGTCGGTCACCGTGCGGCGCTTCGACGAGGCGTACTCCTTCGACGGCTACGACCTGGTGGTGATGGGGCCGGGCCCCGGAGACCCGAGCGAGGCCGGCAACCCGAAGATGGAGCACCTGCACACGGCGGTGGGCACGCTGCTCGCGCAGCGGCGGCCGTTCCTCGCCGTCTGCCTCAGCCACCAGGTGCTCAGCCTGCGGCTCGGCTTCCGGCTGGAGCGCCGCGCGGTGCCCAACCAGGGCGTCCAGAAGGAGATCGACCTCTTCGGGGCCCGGGAGCGCGTCGGCTTCTACAACTCGTTCGCCGCCCGCAGCCAGGAGGACGAGGTGGAGATCGAGGGCGTCGGCCCGGTGGAGGTGAGCCGGGACGCCGAGACCGGTGAGGTGCACGCGCTGCGGGGCCCGCACTTCGCCTCCATGCAGTTCCACGCCGAGTCGGTGCTCACCCAGGACGGGCCGCGCATCGTCGCCGCCGCGGTCCGCGACGTCCTGCGGTCGGACGCCGTCAGCCGCGCCTGAGAACCACCCGCCCACGGGCCGGACGGGCCGCACGGACCGGTCGGGCCCCACAGATCAGTTGGAGACGAGAATGCACAGATACGCGGTGGTGGACGCCTTTGCCGAGGAGCCGCTGCGGGGCAACCCCGTGGCCGTGTTCTTCGACGCCGACGACCTGTCGGCCGAGCGCATGCAGTGCATCGCGAGGGAGATGAACCTCTCCGAGACGACGTTCGTGCTCTCGCCGGAGAAGGGCGGTCACGCGCGCATCCGGATCTTCACCCCGGTCAACGAACTCCCCTTCGCCGGACACCCGTTGCTCGGTACGGCGATCGCCCTCGGGAACGAGACGGAGTACGACGCGCTGCGCCTGGAGACCTGGATGGGGGCGATCCCCTTCGAGCTGGACCGGGTCGACGGCAAGGTGGTCGGCACCCGGATGCGGCAGCCGGTCCCCACCTGGGAGCCGTTCGCGGAGGCGGACGAACTGCTGGCCGCCCTGGGCGTGGAGAGCTCGACCCTGCCGGTGGAGATCTACCGCAACGGGCCCCGGCACGTCTTCGTCGGTTTCGAGAGCATCGAGGCGCTGTCGGCCGTCAACCCCGACCACCGGGCGCTGGCCCGGTTCCAGGACATGGCGACCAACTGCTTCGCCGGCTCCGGCAGCCACTGGCGCAGCCGGATGTTCTCCCCGGCCTACGGCGTGGTCGAGGACGCGGCCACGGGCTCGGCGGCGGGGCCGCTGGCGATCCACCTCGCCCGGCACGGACTGATCGAGCACGGGAAGCCGATCGAGATCCTCCAGGGCGTGGAGATCGGCCGCCCGTCGCTGATGCTGGCCCGGGCCGAGGCCACCGACGGAGAGATCGACTTCGTCGAGGTCGGTGGCAGCGGCGCGGTCTTCGCGCACGGCACGGCCACCGTCTGAGCCGGGCCGCCGTCCGAGCGGGCCCCGCACGCGAGCACACCCCGGCGCCCGGCGACGCCTGGCGACGCCCCTCGCCCGGCGTCGCGCCCCGGCGCCCGAACCACCATGTGACGACACATCGACGGAGGAGCAGATGAGCGCAGGCAGGTCCGAGACCATGACCGGGACGGTCGACACCGACTTCCCCGAGTACGACAACCCGCCGCCCGCACCGGCCGGCCTGGTCCGGAGCTGGTACGAGCGGGCCCAGCAGCTGGGTGTGCGCGAGCCACGGGCGCTGGCCCTGGCCACCGCGGACAAGCAGGGCCGCCCCTCGACCCGGATCGTCGCGGTGAAC
The DNA here is from genome assembly GCF_040655255.1 of Kitasatospora sp. NPDC050463. Lineage (NCBI taxonomy): Bacteria > Bacillati > Actinomycetota > Actinomycetes > Kitasatosporales > Streptomycetaceae > Kitasatospora > Kitasatospora sp. NPDC050463. Next base: position 28,277 of record NZ_JBFAJO010000085.1, on the reverse strand, counting down.
GAGATCACGGACGAGGGCTTCGTCTTCGCGACCCACCTGGGCAGCCAGAAGGGCCGGGAGATCACCGAGAACCCCTTCGCCTCGGGCGTCCTGTACTGGCGCGAGACCAGCCAGCAGATCTCGGTCAGCGGTGCGGTGGAGCTGCTCGGCTCCGACGTGGCCGACGCCAAGTGGCTGGAGCGGCCGCTGTTCACCCACGCCGCCTCGGTGACCTCCCGGCAGAGCGAGGAGATGCGCGACATGGCGGCGTTCCGCGCCGAGGTCGACCGGGTCGCCGAGTTCGGGCCCCAGCCGCGCCCGGCGAGCTACGTGGCCTACCTGCTGCGGTTCGACAGCGTCGAGTTCTGGGCCAACGGCGCCGACCGGGTCCACGAGCGCCTGCGCTTCGACCGGACCGACACCGGTTGGACGACCCGGCGGTTGCAGCCGTAGGGCGTGTCCTGTGGAGGGGCCCGGCACCGCGGCCTCGTCCGAACTGATCCACAGGGCGCGTCCCGAACCCCCTCCGGCCTGCGGCGCGAAGCCGTGGGCCGGCCGACCTGACATAGTCCTCCGCCAGGCGTCGCCCGGTCGGCGGCGGCGCGAGCAGACTCTCCGTGCGGGGCCGCCGGGCGGCCCCCGGGGCAGCCGGCCTCGCGCACAACGCTGGGAGATCCCATGGCTGATGACGCCGAGAAGGTGGCCGCCGCGTACTTCGGTAGCTGGCGGACCAAGGAATTCACGACACTGCGCGGACTTCTCGCCGACGACGTCGAGTACGAGGGCCCGCTGGCGCGGCACGGCAACGGCGACGCGGTCGCCGGGGCGCTGGAGGGCATGGCGGGCATCACCGTCGACCTGGTCGTCGAGCGGACCTTCGTCGACGACGGCGACGTCCTGACGTGGTTCGTCCTGCACACCACGATCGCGGAACCGACTCCGGTCGCGAATCTGATGCGGGTCGAGAACGGAAAGATCACCAGACTGCGCGCGATCTACGACCCTCGCGGGTTGACGAGCGCGTGAGCTCCCCCGAGGGCTCGATTCCCTGCTGACCGGCCACCGAAGGCCGGTCACCGACGACCGGTCTTCGATGACCGAGGAGAGGGCGGACCACATGACCCCCGTACGCGAGAAGGCCGCCGAGCCCGAGGACCTGGCGCGGCTCTGGGTCGAACTGGCCAACGCCGGCGACGCCGAGGGGCTCGCTGAGCTCTACGAGCCGGACGCCGTGATGGCCTTCCCGATCGGCCGCCTGCACGTCGGCCGGGACGCCATCCGGGCCGCCTTCGAGGAGATGCTGACGCGGTTCTCCACCTTCGCCCTGGAGGAGACGGTGCCCACCCTGCGCACCGGCGACCTCGCCCTCACGTCGACCGTTCCGGCCGACGACAGCAAGGGCCGCTACCAGGTCGCGCGGCGCCAGCCGGACGGTTCGTGGCTGCGGGTCCTCCACTCGTCCGGCTACGTCGTCGAGTCCTGACCCACCCCACCCGGCCGGCCATCACCAGGAAAGGGCACCACGCGATGAGCGGAAACCTCGTACACGCCGACGCTTACACCACCGGGCTCCTGAGCAAGGACCTCCCGACCGAGCTGACCCGGCTCCAGCTGCTGGAGAAGACCTACGACCCGGGCACGGTGAAGGTCCTGGAGCAGCTCCGGCCGGCGCCGTCCTGGCGCTGCCTGGAGCTGGGCGCCGGCGCCGGTTCCATCGCGTACTGGCTGGCCGACCGGGTGCCCGACGGCGGCGTGGTCGCCGCCGACATCGACCCGCGGTTCATCGACGCGGGCCGGGCGGCCAACCTGACCGTCCGGTGCGCGGACATCACCACCGAGGACTTCCCGGAGGGCTCCTTCGACCTGGTGCACGCCCGGGCGGTGTTCATGCACCTGCCGCAGCGCGAGGAGATCCTCCGGCGCGCGGTGCGCTGGCTCGCCCCCGGGGGCTGGCTGGTGGTGGAGGACGTCTACTTCCTGCCCGCGGAGGACTCGCCGTACCCGCAGTGGCAGCGGGCCAACGGGGCGTGGACGACGGCCCTGGCGGCGCAGGGCATCGACCTGGCCTGGGCCCGTCGGATCCCGGCGGCGCTCACCGACGCCGGCTGCGCCTCGGTGGGCGTCTCGGTCACCCCCGGCGGCCTGGGCGTGGACGACGACCAGGACGAGCTGCTGCGCATCCGGCTGCTGCAGAGCGGCGACCGGCTCGTCGCCGCCGGCCTGGCGACGGCCGAACAGATCGACCAGGCCCGGCTGCTGGTGGAGAGCCACCCCGCACCGGACGTCTCGACCCTCGTCTACTCGGGCTGGGGCCAGAAGCCCGTCCGGTAGCCGAGTTCCCTCCCGAAATCCCCCTGATCTCCCCGGCGGTGTAATCCATGACCACGACCGAGCCCCTGAGTAGTGCCACCAAGTCCCCCGCGCCTCCGGGGTCGAGCAGCGTCATCGCGTGGCTGTCGTTCGCGACCATGTTCGTGATCGGGACGGACACGTTCCTGGTCGCCCCGATGCTCCCCACGCTCGCCGACAGCTTCGACGTCTCCACCGGTGTCTCGGGCTGGATGGTCAGCGCCTACGCCCTCGGTTTCGCGCTCTTCGCCCTGGTGGCCGGCCCGCTCTCGGACGGCCGGGACCGGCGCGGCGTGCTCCTGCTCGGCTTCGCCGGCTTCACGGTGGCCACCGGGCTGTGCGCCGTCGCGCAGGGCTTCTGGACGATGATCCTCTTCCGGCTCCTGGCCGGGATGTCCGCCGCCCTGGTGACCCCGCAGATCTGGGCCTCGATCCCCGTCCTGGTGCCGGGCAGCGCGATCGTGCGGACGATGGGCTTCGCCGGCGCCGGCATGTCCATCTCCCAGGTCGTCGGCGTGCCGATCGGCGGCTGGCTGGCCGCGTCGTCCTGGCACGTGCCGTTCCTGGCGGTGGCCGGTCTGGCCGCGGTGGCCTGGCTGGTCCTCTGGCGGGTCTTCCCGTCGGTGCCCGCCCCGGCCTCGGCGGGGTCGAGCTTCTTCGGCATCTACGCCGGGCTGTTCCGTTCGCGGACCTTCACCTGGTACCTGATCGCCTATCTGGCCTACCAGACCGGGGTGTTCGAGACCTTCTCGTTCATCGGCTCCTGGCTGGGGAAGGACTTCGACCTGGGGGTGTCGGCGATCGGTGCCGCCATGATGGCGCTGGGTACCGGCATGGCGATCACCTCGCTGTTCGGCAGCCACATCATCAAGCGGTTCGGCCAGGAGCGCACGCTGGCCCTGGCGATCACCGCGCTGGTCGTGATCTACGGCGCGGTGCCCTTCGCCCCCAACCTGGCGGTGGCGATCGTCCTGCTGGCCCTCGGCTCCGCGGTCCTGGGCATCAACTACCCGATCTTCATGGCCATGCTGCTGTCCCAGACCACCGCCGCCCGCGGCACGGTGTCCTCGCTGGCGACCACGGCGCTGTACGCCGGTACGACCATCGGCGGTGTGGTCGGCGGCGTCCTGCTGACCGACTTCGACGGCTTCTACGGCGTCGCCGGCTTCACGGTGGTGGCCCTGGTGATCGCCTTCGCGATCTTCGCCGCGGCGGGCGCCTTCCGGGTCCGCGAGGCCGAGCCCGCGTCATGACCCGGCTGTCCGGGGTCTCCTGATCCGAGCGGTGTGCTCCGTCATCCCCCGGCGGTGGAGCACACCGCTCGCACGCGTTCGCACCACCCGCCCGGACCCCACGCCCGGGCCGTCGCCGGGGCGCCCCACCGCCCACGACCAGGGGGATGTGTCATGACTGGTAACGCCGCCCGGCACGAGGTCCTCGCGGACCTGTGCGACCACCTCTTCGCGTCGCTGCCGCGAAGCGACCAGCGAAGGACCGGCCGGGACTACCTCCGCGGCCTGCTGACCACGAAGGGGCGCAAGTCCTTCCGCAACATGGCGGTGGGCCTGGGCGGCGACGCCACCCTGGAGCAGCGCCTCCACCACTTCGTCAGCTGCTCCACCTGGGAGTGGATGCCGATGCGCCGGGCGCTGGCCGAGTACATGGCCGCCGCCACGCCGCCGGCGGCCTGGGTGCTGCGGCCGATGGTCGTCCCGAAGGAGGGGGACAGCACCGTCGGCGTGCACCGGCGTTACGTCCCCGCCCTCGGTCAGTTCCTGAACGCGCAGTTCGCCGTCGGCCTCTGGGGCGCCTCCCCGGCGCAGCCGCAGCAGGCCCACCCGGTCGGCTGGCGACTGCTGCTGACCCGGGAATGGCTCGACGACGAGGCCGGCCGGGCCCGGACCGCCGTCCCGGACGGGCTGCTGCCGGAGTCACCGGTGGACTGCGCGGTCGAGGCCTACCTCGCCATGGCCGGTCCCGGGGCGGGCGGGGCGGCCACCGATCCGGCCGGGCGGCCCGGGGTCCGCCCGCTGGTGATGGCGGGGGACGCCGATGTGGTCAGGGCCGTCCACCGGCTCCGGGCCGCCCGGGTGCCGTTCGCCGTCCGGGCCGACCCGGCACTGCCACTGACCGTGGTCGAGGCGGAGGAGGCGGGCGGCGCCGGCCGGCAGGTCCTGACCGCCTCGGAGAGCCTGCGCCGCTGCTCCGACCCGCAGGCCGCGGAGCACCGCACCCGGCGGTCGGGCCCGCTGGCGGCCGTCCGGGTCCGCTCGCCGTTCGCGCACGTCGGCGCGGACCACGCGCCCGGCGCCCACGACCTGCTGCTGCTCGGCACGGGGGCGGACCCCTACCGGCGGCCCGAGGAGGTCTGGCTCACCAACCTGCTCGACGCGGACGCCACCGAGCTCACCGGCCTGATCTCGCTGCTCGGCGCCGTCGACGACTCCTTCGCCCGGATCACCGACCGGGTCGGCATCCGGGACTTCACCGGGCGGACCTTCCCCGGGTGGAACCGCCATGTGACGCTGGCCTCGGCCGCGCACTGCGTCGCCCTGTTGGCGGGGGAGTAGCCGGCCCCGCCCCGGGCGCTTCCTAGGCCGGGTGCGCCCCGACGGCGTCGCGGATCTGCTCGCCCAGGCCGCCGTTGACGCGGGCGCAGTGGGCGCAGCAGAAGAACCGGCCGGCGACCTCGACGCCGTGGCCGACGATCCGGACCTGGCAGTGCTCGCAGCGCGGCGCGAGCTTCTCCATCGCGCACTCGAAGCTGTCGAAGGTGTACACGTCGCCGGTGATCGTCTTGATCTCGAAGGACAGCCAGTAGTCGTTGGAGCAGACGTCGCAGACCGCCATGGGGCCGTCTCCCTTCCTGTCGGGGGCTGACCGACCTGGCGGGCGCTCAGCACTCCCAGTCTCGGAGTCCCGCGAGGGAGCGGCCACTCGGCGCACCCGGACAGGCGCTGCCCCGGGGCCCTAGGCGGACCGGGCCGACAGCTCCTCCAGCGCGCGCACCGCCCGGTCGGCGTCGTCGGCGCCGACGAACAGGTGGTCGTGGTGGAAGCCCGCCACCACGTTGCAGCTGATCCCCTCCTCGGCCAGCCGGCCCGCCACGGCGGCGGTGAGGCCGACGGCCTCCAGTGCCGAGTGGATGTGCAGGGTGATCCAGGCCGCCACGTACTCGTAGCGCAGGCCGAGTGCGTCGGCCTCCTCCTGCGCGACGACCACCGTGACCCCCTCGGGTTCGGCGACCGTCACCACCGGCCGCAGTCCGGCGGGCACCTTCGCGGGCAGCGTGCAGTACACGTAGCGCCCCGGGTTGAGCAGCGGGCGCATTCCGCGCAGCAGGGTCGCAAGATCTCGTTCACCGGCCATGCCCGCCACCGTAACGGCTGGGGGCGGGCGGTGGCCCGCCGCCGGCCCCGCCGTGACGGCGTGTCGGCGGCGGGCGGGCCGGCTCCGGTCAGGCCTGCGACTTGTGGCGCCGGCTCTTCAGCATCAGGGCGCGCGAGAACTGGTCGTCGGCGGTGGTCGTCTTCTTGGGGAAGTTGACGTTCATCAGCTTCTGGTAGGCGTCGGGTCGGAACTCGGCCATCAGGAGCCAGCCGCTGCGGACGTACTCGGTGGGCGCGCTGTTCCCGGCGCCGTCGGTCCCGTCGATCTTGCCCGCGTAGTGGCGCGGAGCCTTGCTCATCACGTCCACGAAGGTGTTCGCCAGCGGGGCGAGCATGGCCGGGGTGATCTTGTACCGGCCGGACAGGTACGCCCGGTACAGGCCCGCGCAGTCCAGGCTGCCGTGGTTGTTGTCCTCCTTGCCGTTGGTCGCCGGGGCGTACCCCCAGTCGTAGGCGGGCTTGCCGGAGTGGTCGGTGTAGGTGCGCACCGAGGAGAAGAACCAGTCGACGCTGGTCTGCACCAGGGAGTCGTACCGCTTGACCCGTTGCGGGTCGTCGCCGAGGAGCTGGTGGGCGATCGCCAGGTTCTGGAAGGCGTAGTTGAACATCATCTGCTGGTTCCACGGCACCGGCTGGCCGCCCTTGTAGGGCGAGTCCGCCGCGAAGTACTGGCGGTTGCCCTTGGAGACGTCCAGCAGCCGGGCCAGGATGTGCCGGTCGACGGCGGTGTCGGCCTCGGCGACGAACTTCTTGGCCCGGTCGAGGTAGGTGGCGCCGTACCCGTGCGGGTCGCCGGTCGCCACGGGCGTCTGCCAGATGGCCGGCGTGCGCAGGATCAGCCGGGCGCAGTTGGCGAGGTGTCCCACCGGGTCGCCCTGCTCGCCGCCGGTGCCGACGGGCTTGGTGGTGACGTCGTTGGGCCAGGCGGGGTCGACCTTTCCGGTCCAGAGCACGTGCTGCCCGACCGGGCGCTTGGCCAGGTCGTTGCGCTCGGAGAGGACGGCGTCGCAGAAGCCGATCATCCGGTCGAGGACCGCGCGGTCGGCCGAGACCTCGTACACCAGGCCCATCGCCTTGGTGTCCTCGCCGCTGTGCCCCTGGGCCCACTGGTTGCCGATGTTGTCCGCGGCCGGGGTGAGCGTCCGGATGTAGGACGTGAAGGACTTGATCTCGTCCGGGGTGACGGGGCCGTCCAGGCTGCTGAACGTCAGGGCGGGGCGGGTGCTGCGGGCCGCCGCCACGGGGGCCGTCGCTCCGGTCCCCTCCTGCCCGGACGCCACGCCGGCGATCACGATCACGCCGACGCTGAGGCTGATCAGCCTCGTGCTTCCGAGCAGGAGCTTCACGGGTGTTCTCGGGGCCATGTGCGGACCTCCTGGGCGCCGGTCAGGCCGTCTGACCGTGGTGAGCCGTTGTTCGGGCGCGCCGTGGGCGCGGCTGGCCGAACCGGCCGGCCCGGAGGGCCGACACCAGGGTTGACGGCCCTCGTGCCGGCCCGGGTTCACCGTCGGCGGGCCGCCCGCGGCCGGCGCCGGGCTCGTCGTCGAACGGTGTGGCGGGGTGGGCTCCCGTCCGGCCGGCGCCGGCCGGACGGCGGCCCGAGCAGTCGGAAACGATTGACGGGCGACAGTCACCGATATATCGTCGAGCTATTGAGACAGTGACGTGAACACTGTCCGTCCCATCAGGAGGTGAGCGCGATGCGCTCCGGAATGCGATTCGGTGAAGGGGGCCCGCGCGGCGGTAGGCGTCGCGGACGGGGCCCGGAGTCCGGGGAGTTCCCCGGGGAGGGGTTCGAGGGCCGCGGGGCGTTCGGCGCCTTCGGGCCGCCGTTCGGCGGCCCCGGGCGGCCGCCCGGCGGGCCGTTCGGCCACGGCTTCGGCGGGCACGGCGGTCGCGGGCACGGCCCGCGCGGCCGGCGCGGCGGGCGGGCCCGGCGCGGCGACGTGCGGGCCTCGCTGCTCGCCCTGCTGAAGGAACGGCCGATGCACGGCTACGAGATGATCGCGGAGATCACCGAGCGGACGGGCGGGGCCTGGCGGCCGAGCCCGGGCTCGGTCTACCCCAACCTCCAACTGCTGGAGGAGGAGGGCCTGATCACCGCCGAGGAAGTGGGCGGCAAGCGGCTGGTCTCGCTCACCGAGGCGGGCCGGGCCGAGGCCGAGGCCGGGCCCGCGGAGCCGTGGGCGGAGGCCGGCCGGGAGGTCGACTGGGAGGCCGTCCAGGAGGTCGGCCAGGCGCTCGGCGCGGTCGACCAGGCGATCCGCCAGGTGATGGCGACGGGGACGGAGGCGCAGCGCGCCAAGGGCCTGGCGGTGCTCAACGAGGCCCGCAAGAAGCTCTACCTGATCCTCGCCGAGGATGCCTGACCGCGCGGGGATGCCCGACCGCCCGAGGGGCCTGACGGCCGGAGGGGTCGGCCCGGAGGGGGCCGGGGGCGCGGCGGACGGTGCCGCCGCTCAGCCGCGGACGGCGAACAGCGCCACGCAGGCGAGCAGCAGCACCGTCCAGCCGAGCCAGAGCCAGCCGTTCGGGCCGAGCACCGCGCTGTAGAGGCTGACCACCACCAGCAGCGCGGCGGTGACCGCCGCGACCTGCCGGTTGTGCTGGGTCACGGCCTGCGGCCGGCTCCTGGAGCGGTGTCGTACGGTCTTCGCCATGGCCGTCCTCCCGAGGGGAGCGGCCGTCACCCGGAGGCGCGGGCGGTGGCCGTCTCGTCGTACTCGTAGCGCCAGAACCAGCGGGCGCCCCGCTGCTGCTTGGCCCGGACGTACACCAGTGTGCGCGCGGGAGTCTCCCCGTGCGCGGGGACCGGCACCTTGTAGGTCTTGGGCACGCCGTACATCGGCCCCAACGGGATCGGGAGGATCCGGCCGTCTAGGGGGCCGCCGACGAATTCGGTGTCCGCGCTCTTCACCCCACCAGGGTCTCACTCCGCCGCGGCCGACCGGCGGGCGACCGACGGCCGACCGGTGGCCGGTGGCCGCTCCGGGGTACGCGGCGCAGGTGAGGGCGCGCGCGGGGGCGGTGCGGGGGAGGGGCTGTGAGGGTCGGGTGCCGGGAGTGTGACCGGAGAGGCACCGCCCCCGGTCATCCGAAGGCCCCGCGCACCCTTATCCTTCCTGTTACGCCCTCGGGGTTCACCCGGGTCAGCGGGCCCCGTACGGGCCGGGTGAGGCGCACCGCGGTGTGCCCGCCGGGCCGCCGAGCGCAGTCTCTGTACTGCCGCGACTCCGTGCCGTGACCCGGGCGTCGGCCGTCCGGCAACCCCGGCTCCGGCCGGCAGGGCGAGGACAGCAGGGCCGAGCACCGTCCCGGGAAGCAGCGGGGGGCGCTGTGCGTTGCGTCGGAGTGGTACGTCGAATGCTGTGTCACACCAGGCACGGCAGTGCGCGGAAGGGGCCCGATGGAAGCCGGCAGCAGGTGGACGACCTGGTGGCAGAAGCGTGATCGTCAGCGGGCCCGGTCGGCCGAGGCGGACAGCCCCGCCGCCAGACTGGATCAGCTGCTCGGCGCCGTGCGCGCCGGCTTCCCACTGGCACCCGCCGCCCACCCGGCCGGCTACCGCTGTTCCTGCGACCGGGTGGCCTGTCCGGCCCCCGCGCAGCACCCGGTCTCCTTCGCCTGGCAGACCCAGGCGACCACCGAGCCGGAGCAGGTGGCCCGCTGGCTCTCCCGGGACCCTCTGGCCAACTTCATCACCGCCACCGGCCGCGCCCATGACGTCCTGGACGTCCCGGCCGAGGCCGGCCGGCTGGCGCTCGACCGCCTCACGGCGCTGGGCGTCGAGGGCCCGGTGGCCGCCGTCGGCGAGGACCGCTACCTCTTCTTCACCGCCACCAGGGGCACCCCGGTGGACGAGGACGAGTGGTGGCCGAGCGCGCTGGACTCCACGCCGGACACCATGTCCGAGCACCCCGGCCTGCGCTGGCACTGCCGCGGCTCGTACACCCTGCTGCCCCCGGCCGCGCTGCCGGACGGCTCGCAGGTCAGCTGGCTGCGCGGGCCCGAGCAGCCCCTGCCGGATCCGCTGCGCGTCCTGGACGTGCTCACCGACGCCTGCACCGAGGTCGGCGCGGTCGCCGAGGAGCAGTGGCTGATCGGGTAGGTCCTGTCCGGCCGGTCCCGCCGACCGGACAGTCCCCGATGCGTCCGCCGGGGGAGCGGGCTACGGCAGGGTGAGCACCTCCGCGCCGTCGGCGGTGACGACCAGCGTGTGCTCGAACTGGGCGGTGCGCTTGCGGTCCTTGGTGACGACCGTCCAGCCGTCGGCCCAGACCTCGTAGTCGTAGGTGCCCAGGGTCAGCATCGGTTCGATGGTGAAGGTCATCCCCGGCTTGATCACCTCGGTGGCCCGCTCGCTGTCGTAGTGCGGGATGATCAGGCCGGAGTGGAACGACGTGTTGATGCCGTGCCCGGTGAAGTCCCGCACCACGCCGTAGTCGAAGCGCTTCGCGTAGGACTCGATCACCCGGCCGATCACGTTGATCTGCCGCCCCGGCTTGACGGCCTTGATCGCCCGGTCGAGGGACTCCCGGGTGCGCTCGACCAGCAGCCGGGACTCCTCGTCCACGTCGCCGCAGAGGTAGGTGGCGTTGAGGTCGCCGTGCACCCCGTGGATGTACGCGGTGGCGTCGATGTTGACGATGTCGCCGTCCTGCAGCACGGTCGAGTCCGGGATGCCGTGGCAGATCACCTCGTTGATCGAAGTGCAGATCGACTTGGGGAAGCCCCGGTAGCCGAGGTCGGACGGGTAGGCGTCGTGGTCGCACATGTAGGCGTGGGCGACGGCGTCGAGCGCGTCGGTGGTCACACCCGGCGCGATCAGCTTGGCGGCCTCCTCCATCGCCCGGGCGGCGATCCGGCTCGCGATCCGCATCTTCTCGATCGTCTCGGCGGTCTGCACCTCGGGCCCGGTGTACGGCGTCGGCGCGGGCCGTCCGACGTACTCGGGGCGTGCGATGTGCGCCGGGACCTTGCGGGTGGGGGACTGGATGCCGGGTACGAGAGCCATGGCCGCGAGTCTATCCGCCGGTCCCCGGCCACCCGGGGGTGTGCAGGAGGGGCGGCCGCGAGCCATGATCGGTACGACAGGTCCGTCGAACGGGAGTGACCGCCATGCCCCTGGGATTCCACCGCAAGCCGACCGGACTGCCGGGCGAGTGGTTCTACTGCATCAAGCACGCCAAGGTGGAGGAGGGGCCGGAGTGCCCCGCCAAGGACCGCCTCGGCCCCTACGCCACCCGCGAGGAGGCCGCCCACGCACTGGCGACCGCCGAGGAGCGCAACCGGGAGTGGAAGAGCGAGGACGCGCGCTGGAACGACCGGCCGGCGGAGGGCGGCGAGAACTGACCCGGCCCCCGGCCCCGCCCGCAGTGGCGGGGCCGGTACGGGCGGTCGGGGTGGTGCCGCGTCAGCCGCCCTGCGGGCCGAGGTACTTGGCGCTGGTCAGCGGCGCGATCACCCGCCAGCCCAGCGCGGTGTACAGCGCGTGCCCGTCCGGCGTCCCGGCCAGCACGCCGGTCTGGGCCCCCCGGTCGTGCGCCGCGCCCGACAGCGTCCGCATGACCAGCGAGCCGAGGCCCCGGCGGCGGTGCTCGGCGGCGGTCTCGATCTGGTCGGCGACGGCGGTCGCGCCGGTGGTGGCGATCTGGCCGCGGGCCGCCAGCGAGCCGTCCTCGGCGGTGACCAGGGCGCGGACGAGGTCGCCGCGGGCCCAGGTGCGCAGCCGGTAGCCCTCGGGGGCGGTGAGTCCGTGGGCGGGGGTGAGCGGGACGGTCATCAGATAGCCCGGCTCGTCGTCGACCCACCAGTGGGGCCCGAGCCAGGGGGTGATGACCGCCGGCTCCGCGAAGATCTTGAGCCACGTCCCCGGGGCGCGCGCCGCGTCGGCGGCCTTGCGGACGTCGGCCTCCCGTACGGCGCTCCCCGTGGCGTCCAGGATGTGCCGGGTCACATGGTCGGTGATGCCGACGTCGACGGTGTACCCCCAGGGCTCCACGATCGGCGGCGCCGCCGACCGTGACACGACCCACCCGTCCACCCAGCTCCGTACGACGTTCTCCGCCGTGGTCTCCAGCATGGCCACCCCTCCGTTCGCCGGACGTCAACGGAGATCAGAGTAATGGGCTCTGCCACACTGTGTCACTTACTTTCTTCGGGGTGGCACCGACCCGGCCGGTCGGCCCGCCGCTCCCCGGCCCGTCCCGCCTACCAGCGGCTGAGCCCCGGCCCGGCGGTGAGCCGCCCGGCGAGCGCCGCCAGCCGGTCGAGCGGCCGCCGCCGGGCCGGAGCCTGCCCGGCGGCGGCGCTGACCAGGTGCTGCGCGAGGTCGAACGGCTCCTCCTCGGTGGTGCCGACCGCCAGCCGCTCGTGCGCGAGACCCGCCAGGTCGCCCCGCTCGGCGGGGCCGTCCACGGCGAGCACCGTCGCCCCGCCGCGCCGGGCGTCGTGGACCCGTTCGAGCAGCGGTGCCCCGGCCGCCGTCGGGGCCACCACCAGCACCGTCGCCCCGCGCCCGGCCTCGGTCAGCCGCCGCAGGCCGTGCGCCAGGTGGGCCGGCGCCCGGGCGGGCACCCGGTGCCGCAGCAGGGTCGGCGCCAGCCGGGGGACGTCGGACCAGGCCGCCTCGTCGTCCAGATGGGCGGCCAGGTGCCAGGGCTCGTACTCCTCGGTGCCGACCAGCAGCAGCTCCCCGGCCCCGCGCCGGGAGACCGCGTGCCGCAGCGAGCCCGCGAAGCCGCCGACCGCCTCCAGCCAGCCCGTGCCGGTCAGCTGCGCCCGGAGTGCCGAAACTCTCACCGCGTCCATACGCCACAGAATGTCGCGGGGGGCCGGGCGTTTGGCAGGATCGGCCCATGACTTCCCTCGATTCAGCGACAAACCCGGCCCACGAGCTGCCGGACGTCTCGCAGCTGGTGGTCGGTGTCCTCGGCGGCACCGGCGACCAGGGGCGGGGGCTCGCCCACCGGCTCGCCAAGGCCGGCCAGCAGGTGATCATCGGCTCGCGCGACGCGGCCCGCGCCGAGGCCTCGGCGGCCGAACTCGGCCTCGGCGTGCGCGGCGCCGACAACGCGACCACCGCGCGCGAGAGCGACATCGTGATCGTCGCGGTGCCCTGGGACGGGCACGCCGCCACCCTCTCCGCCCTCCGCGAGGAGTTGGCCGGAAAGATCGTGGTGGACTGCGTCAACCCGCTCGGCTTCGACAAGCAGGGCGCCTACGCGCTGGTGCCGGAGGAGGGCAGCGCCGCCCAGCAGGCCGCCGCGCTGCTGCCGGACTCCCGGGTCACCGCCGCCTTCCACCACCTCTCGGCGGTGCTGCTCCAGGACGAGTCGGTCGAGCGGATCGACACCGACGTGATGGTGCTCGGCGACGAGCGTGCCGCCACCGACCTCGTCCAGGCGCTGGCTGCCCGGATCCCGGGGATGCGCGGCATCTTCGCCGGCCGGCTGCGCAACGCCCACCAGGTGGAGTCGCTGGTCGCCAACCTGATCTCGGTCAACCGCCGCTACAAGGCCCACGCGGGCCTGCGGATCACCGACGTCTGAGCCGACGCCCGCGGCACCGGGCGAACCGGCCTCCGGGCGCCGGCGGGCGTGCCGACCTCACCCCTGGACCGGCCCGGGGGTGAGGTCGGCGAGAATGGGGGCCGACCGTCACCCGGCCTTAGGAGCTCCCCGCCATGCCCCGCACGTCCCTCTTCGCCTCGATCGTCGTCGTCCTCGCCCTGGCCGCCGCCGTGGTCTCCATGGTGCAGGGCAACTGGGTGGGCCTGGTCTGGATCCCGCTGGCCGGGGTGGCCAGCAACGTCCTGTGGCTGAACCTGCGCCGGGCGAAGCTGGCGAAGGCCGCCGCCGAGCGGGCCGGGACCTCCTGAACGGGGCCGGCTCTCCCGGCTAGTCCTTCCAGAAGGTGAACAGGTCGTGGCCGACCTGCGCGTACAGCCGGTCGACGCCGAGCAGGTCCATCACGCCGTAGACGGCCTCGAAGAAGTAGTGGTTCACCTCGGGCTGCCAGAGCAGCGCGAAGATCGCCAGCATCCCGTACGGGGCGAACGGCTCGACCGAGCGGCGGGCCTTGTGGGACAGCCAGGGCTCGATGATCCCGTAGCCGTCCAGGCCCGGCACCGGCAGCAGGTTCAGCAGGGTCGCGCTGAGCTGCAGCATGCCGAGGAAGCCCAGGGCCAGCGCCAGCGGCGACACGCTCAGCTCGTAGCCGTTCCAGACCGCGTGCACCTCGCTGCCGTCCAGCCAGCCGGCCCCGACCGGCACCAGGATCAGCACCGCGGCGACCAGGTTCACCAGCGGGCCGGCCGCCGAGACCAGGCTGTGCTTGAGCCGCCCCTTGATCCGGTGCCGCTCGATCCAGACCGCGCCGCCGGGCAGGCCGATGCCGCCGAACAGCACGAAGACGATCGGCAGCACGAAGCTCAGCAGCGCGTTGGCGTACTTGAGCGGGTTGAGCGTGAGGTAGCCCTTGGCACCGACGGTGATGTCGCCGCCGTGCAGCGCGGTGCGCGCGTGGGCGTACTCGTGCAGGCAGAGCGAGACCATCCAGCCCGCCACCACGAACAGGAAGACCCCGAACCGGGCGTTGCCGTAGCCCGCGTAGACCGCCCAGCCGGAGGTCACGAGGGTCGCCAGCATCGCCCAGAACACCGGGCTGATCCGTCGGTCCTCGCTGCGCGAGCGCTGCGTTGCGGCGAAGGTCATGGCGTGGTCGCTCCGGGGGTCAGGGGTGCGGACAGGGGACCGATCATGCCCGGCGGGCCCGTCGCCGGACAAGCCGTCCCCGGTGAACGTACGGCGCCCGGGCTCCGGTTCCGACCTCCGGACCCGGCCGGGAAAACGTGTGCGTGGCACCATCGGCCATCGACCAGAATGGGCGGGTGCACTACGGCATCCTCGGTACCACCACGGCCCACCACGACGACGGCACGCCGGTCCCGCTCGGCGGTGCCCGGCTGCGGGCGCTGCTCGCCGCGCTGGTCCTGCGGCAGGGCCGGCCGGTGCCGGCCGACCTGCTGGTGGACGAGGTGTGGGACACCGATCCACCGCAGGACTCCTCCGCCGCGCTGCAGACCCTGGTCGGCCGGCTGCGCCGCACCATCGGCCGCGACCGGGTCGGCTCCGGCCCGGCCGGCTACTGGCTGACCGAGCCGAGGACGGACCTCGGCGACTTCCAGCGCCTCGCCGACGAGGGCCGCCGGGCGCTGGAGGACGCCGACCACACGCTGGCCGCCGAGCGGCTGCGCGCCGCCCTGGCGCTCTGGCGCGGCCCCGCCCTCGCCGACCTGCCCGACCGCGGCGGCCCCGCCGCCCGGCTGGAGGCCCGGCGGGACGAGGCCCGCCGGCACCGGATCACGGCCGACCTCGGCCTCGGCCGGGCCGCGGAGCTCACCGCCGAGCTCACCGAGCTCTGCGAGCGGCAGCCGCTGGACGAGCACCTGCAGTACCTGATGGTCCGGGCCCTGCACGAGAGCGGGCGCACCGCCGAGGCGCTGCGCCACTACGAGCGGACCAGGCGCGCCCTGGCGGACGAGCTCGGCGTCGACCCGGGCCGTCGGCTCCAGGACCTCCACGCCGTGCTGCTGGCCCCGGTCGAGGCGCCCCGGTCGCCGGTGCGCGAACAGACGCCGCCACCGGCCCCCCAGCCGTCCCGCGGCGCGGGCAACCTGCGCGGCCGGCTGACCAGTTTCGTCGGCCGGGAGGGCGACCTCGGCGCGCTGCGCACCGCCCTGACCGGCAGCCGGCTGGTCACCCTGACCGGCCCCGGTGGCTCCGGCAAGACCAGTCTCTCGATCGAGGCCGGCCGCGCCGAGCAGGGTGCCGGCCGCTGGCCGGACGGCGTCTGGCTGGCCGAGCTCGCCCCGCTGGAGAGCCCGCAGGCCGTCCCGGGCGCGGTGGTCTCCGCGCTCGGCCTGCGCGAGACCGTGCTGCACACCGGCGGCAAGGTCGCCGAGGTGCTGGAGAGCCGGGCCGAGGACCCGGTCCGCCGGCTGGTCGAGTACTGCGGCCACCGCCGGATGCTGCTCGTCCTGGACAACTGTGAGCACCTGATCCAGGCCGCCGCCGACCTCACCGACCAGTTGCTCGCCGAGTGCCCCGGCCTCACCGTCCTCGCCACCAGCCGCGAACCGCTGGGCGTCCCCGGCGAGAGCGTCCTGCCGGTCGAGCCGCTGCCCGACCCGGTGGCGCTGCGTCTGCTCGCCGAGCGCGCCGCCGCGGCCCGGCCCGGCTTCGACCCGCAGAGCGACCCGGCCGCCTGCGCCGAGATCTGCCGCCGGCTGGACGGCCTGCCGCTCGCGATCGAACTGGCCGCCGCCCGCCTGCGGGTGATGACGGCCCGCCAGATCGCCGACCGCCTGGACGGCCGGTTCGCGCTGCTCACCGCCGGCAGCCGCACCCTGCTGCCGCGTCAGCAGACCCTGCGGGCGGTGGTCGACTGGAGCTGGGACCTGCTGGGCAAGCAGGAGCGGGCGGTGTTGCGCCGGCTCTCGGTCTTCGCCGGCGGCTGGCGCCTGGAGGACGCCGAGGCGGTCTGCGCCGACGAGGCCGAGGTGCCCCGCGAGGAGGTCGCCGACGTCCTGCTCTCGCTGGTCGACAAGTCGCTGCTGGTGGCCGACCTGGGCGGCGAGGGCCTGCCGCGCTACCGGATGCTGGAGACCATCCACGAGTACGCCGCCGAGCGGCTGGCCGGGGCGGCGGAGCGGAGCGGGACCGAGCGCCGGCACGTCGAGCACTTCCGCGAGCTGGTCCGCACCGCCGAGCTGCACCTGCACGGCCCGGACCAGCTGGCCTGGCTGGCGGTGCTGGAGCGGGAGCAGGACAACATCCGGGCCGCGCTGCGGCGGGCGGTCGACGGCGGCGACGAGCACGAGGCGCTGGTCCTCGTGCTCGGCATGAGCTGGTACTGGTCGCTGCGCGGCTTCGGCCTGGAGGCCCGCAACTGGTACGAGGCGGTGGGCGCGATCGGGCCGGACCCGTTCGGTCCGGACACCCTGCCGGTGGAGCCGCTGGAGCGGCCGGTGCTGGAGCACGGCATGCCGCTGCCGCCCGAGGTGGCGGCGGAGGCCCGCCGCGAGGTGGCGATGTACCGGCTGGTCGGGCTCTTCGAGGGGAACCTGGACGTGCTGGGCGACCGCGAGGCGCTGCAGCTCGCCCAGCACCTGCTCGACGCCTACACCCCGGAGCTGCCGCAGGCTAACCGGTTCCCCGGCCTGATGCGGGTGTTCGGGGCCTTCCTGGCCGGCCGGATGGAGCAGATGGAAGAGCTGCTGACCGATGCGGTGGAGGGCTGTCGCCGGCACGGCAGCGACAACGACCTGGCGTTCATCCTGCAGATCCGGGCCAAGATGCTGAACGATCTGCCCGGCGGACTGGAGCAGTCCGTCCGGGACGGCGAGGAGTCGCTGGAGCTGTTCCGGCGCTGCGGCGACCGCTGGGGGATGTCCCAGGCCTACGCGGCCCGCGGCGAGTCGATGGCCAATCAGGGGCGGTCCGAGGAGGCCGTCGCCGCCTACCGGCAGGCGATCGGGATGGCCGAGCTGCTGGGCGCCCCGCAGGAGGTGCCGATGCTGAAGGTGCAGCTCGGCGGGGCGATGCTCGGCAGCGACCTCGCCGGGGGCGAGCGGTGCGTCCGGGAGGCCCTGGCCGGGGTCGATCCGGGCGAGAGCCAGGCGGCCAACGGCGCGTTGCTCTTCGGGCGCCTGATCCTCTGCGGCATCCACGCCCAGCGCGGCGAGTACCACGAAGCGCTCGGCGAGCTGGACGAGCTGAGCGCGCGCAGGGTGGGCGCCTTCGCACCCGGCCTGGTGGACGGGATGCTGACGGTCACCCGGGGCTGGGTCACCGCCCTCGCCGGGGATCCGGAGCTCGGGCTCGGACTGCTGCACGAGGGGCGGCGGTTGCTGTCCGACGTGCCGGAGGCGGCGAGCGGCCTCGCCGAGCGGATGTCGGTGATGCTGGTGCCCCCGACGATCGGTGTGCTGCGGTCCTTCGCCGAGCGCGACGACGACCTCGAAGCGGCCCGCCGGGCGGCCGTCCTGCTCGGCTCGTACGCCGGTCTGAACGGGCCGAAGGGCGGCTACCTGGACCGGGTCGAGGGCGAACGCGCCGAGGCGAGCCTGCGCGCGCTGCTCGGTGCGGACGCCTACGCCGCCGCCCACGCGCAGGGCGCCGGCCTGTCGATCACCCAGGCGGGCACCCTGCTCGATCTGATGACCGACTGGCCGGCCGGCTGACCTCCCGTCCCAGGGGTCTGCCGGCCGGCCGGATCACGGGGTGCGGTCCGTCAGGTCCGCTTGCGGAAGCGGGCCACCGCGAGCGGTGCGAAGACCACGGTGATGCCGATCGACCAGCCCAGCACGATGAGCACCGGGTGGGCCACCGCGCCCTCGCCGTTGAGCAGCGCCCGGCAGGCGTCGGCGAGGGCCGAGAGCGGGTTGACGTCGGTGAAGGACTGCAGCCAGCCGGGCATGGTGCCGGTCGGGGCGAAGATCGAGCTGCCGAACTGCAGGGGCATCAGGACGAGCATGGAGACCCCCTGGACGGCCTGGGCGCTCTTCAGCGCCATGCCCAGCAGCATCGAGATCCAGACGATCGACATGCCGAACAGCAGCGACAGCCCGATCGCGGCCAGCAGCTCCAGCGGGCCGGTCTTCACCTCGAAGCCGAGGATCAGCGCGAAGCCGATCAGGATGGTGAAGGAGAGCAGCGCCCGGCAGGTCTCCGCGGCGATCTTGGATATCAGCACGGAGGAGCGGCCGATCGGCAGCGTCCGGAACCGGTCCATCACCCCGGTCTGGAAGTCGCTGTTCAGGCCGGTGCCGACGGCCATCGCCAGGGTGATCCCGGTCTGCCCGAGCAGACCGGGGATCAGGTACTGCTTGTACCCGTCCTGCCCGACGGACATCGCGCCGCCGAACACGTAGACGAAGAGCACGATGAAGATGACCGGCATCAGCACCGCGTCGAACATCGACTCCGGGTCCGCCTTGATCCGCATCAGGTTGCGGCGGGTCAGGGCGCCGATGTGCCGGAAGGTCCCGGCCAGGCCGATCCGGGTGTCCTCCACCCGGGCGGGGGCGACGGTTGCGGTGGTCATGCGACGGGCTCCTTGACGAGGCTCGGGGCGGGGGCCGCGGCGGTCGCGGACTTGCCGGTGATGGTGAGGAAGACCTCGTCGAGGCTGGGCACCCGGGTGTCGATGCCGGCGAGCGCGAAGCCGCGGGTCCCGAGCACCCCGACCACGGCGGTCAGCTGCTCCTCGCCGGTGATCGGCACCGAGAGCAGCCCGGTGTCGGCGGAGACGGTGGCGTCGGCGATCCCGGTCTCGTGCAGGCAGCGGGCCATCTCGGGCAGTTCGGCCGGGTGCACCGGGCGGACCTGCAGGGTCCGGCCGCCGACCTGGGCCTTGAGTTCGGCGACCCCGCCGGAGGCGATCACCCGGCCCCGGTCGATCACGGTCAGCTCGTCGGCGAGCTGCTCGGCCTCCTCCATGTACTGGGTGGTGAGGAGCACCGTGGTGCCTTCGGCGACCATCCGCTGCACCTCGTCCCAGACCTCGTTGCGGGTGCGCGGGTCCAGGCCGGTGGTGGGCTCGTCCAGGTAGAGCACCCGGGGGCGGCCGATCATGCTGGCGGCCAGGTCGAGGCGCCGGCGCATGCCGCCGGAGTAGGTCTTGGCGACGCGCTTGGCGGCCTCGGTGAGCGAGAAGCGCTCCAGCAGCTCGGTGGCGCGGGCCTTGGCGTCCGTGCGGGAGAGGTCCAGCAGCCGGCCGATCAGGTAGAGGTTCTCGTAGCCGGAGAGCATCTCGTCGACGGAGGCGTACTGGCCGGTCAGGCCGATCGTGCGGCGCAGCTGCTTGGGCTGGCGCAGTACGTCGTAGCCGCCGACGAAGGCGGTGCCGGCGTCCGGCCTGATCAGGGTGGAGAGGATCCGGACGAGCGTGGTCTTGCCCGCCCCGTTGGGGCCGAGCACACCGAGGACGGTGCCTTCGCGGACGGTGAGGTCGACACCGTCGAGCGCCTTGGTCGCGCCGTAGTGCTTGACGATGCCGCGGACCTCGACGGCGTTGCCCGTGGCGGGCCCCCGGTCGTTCGGGGCGGTGGCGATTCGTGTCATGCCCCCAGGCTGTCCGACCCGGCTGTCGCGGTGCTGTCGCCGTGCGACCGGCCCCGGCGGCCCGCTGTCATCGTGCTGTCGCGACGCTGTCGCGCTGCTTCCGGCGCCGCGGCCCGGGCCGCCGACGGGGTACGGCGCGGGCACCGCTCCCTGGGGAGCGGTGCCCGCGCCGGCCGGTCAGTGGAAGGTGTGCTCCGGGGCCGGGAAGGCGCTGGAGCGCACGTCGGCGGCGAACTCGCGGGCGGCCTCGCCGAGCACGGTCCGCAGGTTGGCGTACTGCTTGACGAACTTCGGCACCCGGCCGGCCGTCATGCCCGCCATGTCCGTCCAGACCAGCACCTGGGCGTCGGTGTCCACGCCCGCGCCGATGCCGACGGTCGGGATCGCCAGCTGCTCGGTGACCTGGGCGGCCAGCTCGGCGGGGACGGCCTCCAGCACCACCGCGAAGGCGCCGGACTGCTGGACGGCCTTGGCGTCGCGCAGCAGCTGGTGCGCCGCCTCGTCGCCGCGGCCCTGGACGGGGTAGCCGCCGAGGGCGTGCACGGACTGCGGGGTGAGCCCGATGTGCGCCATCACCGGGATGCCGGCCTCGACCAGCAGCTCGATCGAGCGGGCGCTGCGCTCGCCGCCCTCCAGCTTGACCGCGCCGACCCCGGCCTCCTTCATCAGCCGGGCGGCGTTGTGCATGGCCTGCGCGGGGGACTCCTGGTAGGAGCCGAAGGGCAGGTCGGCGACGATCATCGCCCGCTTGGTGCCGCGGACGACGGCGGCGGAGAGCATCACCATCTGATCCATGGTCACCGGCACGGTGGTCTCGTAGCCGAGGTGGCAGTTGCCCGCCGAGTCGCCGACCAGCAGGACGGGGGTGCCGGCCTCGTCGAAGACGCCCGCGGTGAGGGCGTCGTAGGCGGTGAGCATCGACCACTTCTCGCCGCGCTGCTTGGCGGCGGCGAGATCGCGTACGGTCACGCGGCGGTTGGTGACCCCACCGTAGAGGGTGGCGGTCGACGCCTGGTTCTGGGCAGGCGAGGGCGAAGAAGCGTTCATCGAACAGGCTCCTGAAGGGTCGTCGTCTCGTGGCGCCGTGTGGCGTCCCCGGATCCCCTCCATGCTTGCACGCCCCGGCGCGGGCGCAAAGAGGCGTGCCCCGGCCGGGTTGCGATCTGCGGCACAGCGGGCCCGGCTCCCGATGCGCCCGGTCCTTTTGCCCGATCTTTACGAAACGGATTCGTCTCGTATCGAAAGTCGCGCTACGCTGATCCGGGGGTTACGAGACGCACACGACTCGGAATTGCCCGCCAGTGACACGCCACCACGGACGGGAAGACCGCAATGACCACCGCAGCCGCACCACCTCGCGTGCCGGAAGCCATCCACCGCCGACGCTGGGCGATCCTCTGCACCCTGGTGCTCGCCCTGCTCGTCGTCGTTCTGGACAACTCGATCCTGAACGTCGCGATGAAGACCATCGCGTCCCCGGCGCCCACCGGGCTCGGCGCCAGCCAGAGCGACCTGGAATGGTCGATCAACTCCTACACCCTGGTCTTCGCCGGACTGCTGTTCACGGCGGGCCTGCTCGGGGACCGGTTCGGCCGCAAGCGCGCCCTGCTGGCCGGCATGGTGGTCTTCGGCATAGCCTCGCTGCTCTCCGCGCTGGCCGCCTCGCCGGGTGAACTCATCGGCTACCGCGCGCTGATGGGGGTCGGCGGCGCGCTGGCGATGCCGGCCACGCTCGCCATCATCATGAACGTCTTCGAGCGTGCCGAGCAGCCCAAGGCGATCGGCATCTGGGCCGGCGCGGTCGGCCTCGCCATCGCGATCGGTCCGATCACCGGCGGCCTGCTGATCGAGCACTTCTGGTGGGGCTCGGTCTTCCTGATCAACGTCCCGATCGTGGTGATCGCCGTGATCGCGATGGTGCTGCTGGTGCCCGAGTCGAAGGACCCGAACCCGGGCCGGCTCGACCCGATCGGCGTGCTGCTCTCGATCATCGGTCTGGTCGCGCTGATCTTCGGCATCATCAAGGGCGGCGAGCTGGCCGACTTCACCTCCCCCCAGGCCTGGGGGCCGGTGCTGGTCGGCGTGGTCGCGCTGGTCGCCTTCGTGCTGTTCGAGCGCCGCACCGCGCACCCGGCGCTGGACGTCACCTGGTTCCGCAACAAGGTGTTCAGCGCCTCCGTGGTCGTCGTCGGCGTGGTCTTCTTCGCGCTGATGGGCGTCTCCTTCTTCGGCGTCTTCTACATCCAGAGCGTGCGCGGCTACAGCGCGCTCCAGGCCGGTGTGCTGATGCTGCCGCTGGCCGCCGCCCAGCTGCTGTTCGCCCCGCGGGCCCGGCTGGTGGTGGACCGCTTCGGCGTCCGCGCCACCTGTGCCGGCGGCATGGCGCTGATCGCGATCGGCTTCCTCGGGTACCTGCTGCTCGGCGCGGACACGCCGATCTGGGTCCTGGTCGTCCTCGGCCTGCTGATGGGCAGCGGCATGGCGCACGTGATGCCGCCGGTCACCGTCGCCATCATGGGCTCGCTGCCGCGCGAGAAGGCCGGTGCCGGTTCGGCGATCAACAACACCTTCCGCCAGGTCGGCGGTTCGCTCGGGGTCGCGGTGCTCGGCGCGGTGCTCTCCACCGTCTACCGCGACGGGATGGCCGACCAGCTGGACAAGCTGCCGACCGAGGCGCTGCGGGAGAAGGCGGGCGAGTCCCTGGAGGCCACCCTGGCCGTGGCCGGCAAGCTCGGCCCGCAGGGCGCCGAGCTGATCGGCCCGGCCAACGCCTCCTTCATCGACGCCATGCACGTGGTGGCCGGCCTGTCGGCCGGCGTCACGGCGATCGGCGCGCTGCTCGCCTGGTTCCTGCTCCCCGGCCGGATCCCGGCGGGCGGCCCCGGCGGCGCGCCGGGCGGCGCACCCGCCCCGGAGAAGGCGGCCGGCCCCGTGCGGGAGACCGAGGCGGCCGACGCCTGAACCGGTCGCGGCCCGCCGGACCCCGGCTGAGCTGCGGCTGAGCTGAGCGAGAATGGCCCCCGGCCGCCCGGACCCGTCCGGGCGGCCGGGGCCACCGTGCGTGCGGCGGCTTCCACCGGGCCGGAGCGCGGACGACAATCGGAAGTGGAACGGCGCCGCGCGCCCGCGACCATCGAGGGAGACCAGCGGGGATGAAGACGGACACCACGGTCGCGCCGGACTGCGCCGGCCCGCGTCGGGGCCGCCCGCGCAGCGAGGCGGCCGAGCAGGCCATTTTCACCGCCGTCGAGGAACTCATGGCGGCCGGCACCGGTCTGGCCGAGCTGACCATCGAGGGCATCGCCACCGCCGCCGGCGTCGGCAAGGCCACCATCTACCGGCGCTGGCCCAACAAGGAGGCGCTGCTGGTCGACATGGTCAGCAGGCTGGAGGCGCCCGCCCCGGAGAGCACCGGCGGCGCCGTCCGGGACGACCTGATCGCGATGGTCGAGTACATGCGCAAGCGCGGCCTCGCCAAGCGCTCCCGCTGGGTGCTCAAGGCCGCGCTCAGCCAGATGCACAGCTGGCCCGAGCTGCACGCCGCCTACCGCGAGCGGGTGATCACGCCGCGCCGGATGCTGGCCCGCGACCTGATCCGCCGGGGCATCGCCGAGGGCGCGCTCCGGGGCGACCTCGGCGAGGAGCTCCTCGCCGACCTGCTGATCGGTCCGATCCTCACCCGCAGCATCCTGTGGGAGGAGTCCGACCTCGACGATCCCGAGCTGGCCACCCGGATGATCGACGCGCTGCTCCAGGGCCTGGCCGGCCCGGCCGCCCGCGACTGACGGGCCCGGTACCGGGGCCGTCGCCGCGATCCCGCCGCGGCCCGCCCCGCCTCCGGCCCGGTGTCCGCCGTCCCGCCCGTCCGGGCACCCGGCGTGGCCTGGCTCACCAAATCGGGCCACGCCGGAACCCGCTCCACCGGGCCCGCGTCTGTCCCGGCATAGGCTGAGCCGGGAATCCGATCAAACCGGCACCAGTCCGGCACCGTGCCCGCTTCCGGCGGCCTCGCGCGTCGGACCGGCGGACGGCACGAACGAACGGGAGCCACGGGATGGCGCAGGCGGACTGGACGGACCGGGCGGCACCGGCGGCGGGGGGCGGCGCCCCGGCCGCCGCCGAGGGCACCGGCACCGGTACCAGTACCGGCCCGGGCGGCGCCGACGGCTCCGGAGGCTTCGACGGTGCGGGCGGCTCGGACGGCTCCGGTGGCCCGGAGGCCGGATTCCTGGGGCTGCGCGGCTGGGGCCGGGACGCCCGGGGCGGCACCATCTGGCGGCGCGGCCTGCTGCTCGCCGCCCTCGCGCTGGCCACCGCGGCCCTGCTGGCCTTCCACGCCGAGGTGCCCAACACCGTCGGCAACCTCGGCAGTCTGCTGGAGACCTTCCTGCCCTGGCTCGGCCTGGCCGTCCCGCTCCTGCTGGTGCCCGCCCTGCTGCGCCGTTCCGCCACCGCGCTGATCGCGCTGCTGCTGCCCGTGGTGATCTGGTTCAACATGTTCGGGGGGCTGCTCAGCGACAAGGGCGGCGGCACCGGGGACTGGACGGTGGTCAGCCACAACGTGGCCGCCGCCAACACCGACCCGCAGCGCACCGTGAAGCTGCTGGAGGAGTCGGGCGCCCAGATCGTCGCGCTCCAGGAGCTGGCCGGTAAGCCGATGCGTGCCATCGAGACCGGGCTGGCCGACAGCTACCCGTACCACGCGGTGGAGGGCACGGTCGGGCTCTGGTCCAAGTACCCGATCAGCGGCGTCTCGGTGGTGAACATCAAGATGGGCTGGACCAGGGCCTTCCGCGCCCAGGTCACCACCCCGCAGGGACCGGTCGCGGTGTACGTCGCGCACCTGCCGTCCGTCCGGCTGAAGGCCGAGGGCGGATTCACCGTCGACCAGCGGGACGCCAGCGCCCAGGCACTCGGCGACGCGATCCAGGCCGAGCCGCTGAAGAAGGTGCTGCTGCTCGGCGACCTCAACGGCACCATGAACGACCGCAGCCTCGCGCCGATCACCTCGCAGATGCGCTCGGCCCAGGGCGCGGCCGGCGACGGCTTCGGCTTCAGCTGGCCGGCGTCCTTCCCGATGGCCCGGATCGACCAGATCATGAGCAAGGGCGGTCTGAAGCCCACCGACTCCCGCACCCTGGGCCAGGACGGCAGCGACCACCTCGCGATCGCCGCCGGCTATCGCTACCAGGGGTGATCGGCCCCCGGCGCCACCGGTTGGTGATCAGCCCCGGCGCCACCGGTTGGTGATCGGCAGCCGGCGGTCCCGGCCGAAGCCCTTGGCCGAGATCTTCGGGCCCGGCGGGTACTGCCGGCGCTTGTACTCGGCGGTGTCGACCAGCCGGACGACCCGGTCGACCACCGCGGGGTCGAAGCCGGCCGCCACGATCGCGTCCCGGCCCTGGTCGCCCTCGACGTACAGGCTGAGCACGGTGTCCAGCAGGTCGTAGTCGGGCAGCGAGTCGGTGTCCACCTGGTCCGGCCGCAGCTCGGCGGAGGGCGGCTTGTCGATGGTGTGCTCCGGGATCGGCGCCGGTTCACCGCGCCGCCCGGCCTCCTCGTTGCGCCAGCGGGCGAGCCGGAAGACCAGCGACTTGTAGACGTCCTTGATCGGCCCGAACGCGCCGACCGAGTCGCCGTACAGCGTGGAGTAGCCGACCGCCAGCTCGCTCTTGTTGCCCGGTGCGAGCACCAGGTGCCCCTCCTGGTTGGAGATCGCCATCAGCAGCGTGCCGCGCAGCCGGGACTGCAGGTTCTCCTCGGCCAGGCCGGTCAGCTCGGTGGCCGCCAGGTAGGCGTCGAACATGGGGGCGATCGACACCGTCCGGAAGTGCAGGCCGGTCCGGCGGGCCAGCTCGGCGGCGTCGTCCCGGGAGTGCTGCGAGGAGTACCGGCTCGGCATCGAGACGCAGTACACGTTCCCGGCGCCGACCGCGTCCACCGCGATGGCCGCCACCAGCGCGGAGTCGATGCCGCCGGAGAGGCCGATCAGCACCGAGCGGAAGCCGTTCTTGCGCACGTACGCCCGCGTGCCGGAGACCAGCGCGGCCCAGATCTCGGCCTCGTCCGAGATCCTGGGCGCCACCTCGGCCCGGGCCGGGGCGGCGGGCGCGGGCAGTGGCTCGCCGCCCAGTTCGCAGCGGACCAGGCGCAGCCCGTCGGTGAGCAGCAGCCCGTCGGTGTGGTCGCTGCTGGCGGCCGGCAGGTCGAGGTCGAGCACGAGCAGGTGCTCCTCGAACTGCGGCGAACGGCCCAGGACCGCGCCGTCCGCGCCGACCACGACCGAGTCGCCGTCGAAGACCAGCTCGTCCTGGCCGCCGACCATGTTGACGTAGGCCAGCGGGCAGCCCGCCTCGGCGGCGCGCCGGCGGACCAGCTCCAGCCGGACGTCGTCCTTGTTCTGCTCGTACGGCGAGCCGTTGACCACCAGGAGCAGGCCGGCGCCGACCTCCCGGGCGGCGCTCACCCGGCCGCCGTCCTGCCAGATGTCCTCGCAGATCGCGAGCGCCACGTCCACCCCGTGCAGCCGCAGCACCGGCAGCTGGTCACCGGGGAGGAACCAGCGGTACTCGTCGAACACCCCGTAGTTGGGCAGGTGGTGCTTGGCGAACCGGGTGACCACCTCGCCGCGGTGCAGCACCGCGGCGCAGTTCTGCGGTGACCCGGCCGGCCGGCCGAACCGCGGTGAGGCCTGGTCGGACCGGCCGAGGTAGCCGACCACGACCGGCACCTCGCCCAGCCCCTCCCCGGCCAGCCGCGCGGCCAGCCCGACCAGCGCGGAGCGGGACGCCTCGACGAACGAGCGGCGCAGTGCGAGATCCTCCACCGGGTACCCGGTCAGGGCCATCTCGGGAAAGGCGATCAGCTGGGCACCGGCCTCGACGGCCTGCGCGGTCCGGCGCACCACCTCGTCCGCGTTGCGGTCGACGTCACCGACCCAGGGGTCGATCTGGCACAGGGCGAGACGGAGATTCGGCATGCCACGAGTCTAATCGTCGATCTGACGCGATGTCCTGCCCGGGAGTTGCCACTGCCCTCCGGGGCCGCGATCCGCCATGATGGGCACAGTCGCTTTCGGGTGGTTTCCGGGCGTAACACGAACGTAAAGAGCAGAGGTGAGACTGTCCCCATGGGCAAGCAGCAGGAGTTCGTGCTCCGGACGCTCGAAGAGCGTGACATCCGTTTCGTCCGGCTGTGGTTCACCGACGTGCTCGGGTTCCTGAAGTCGGTCGCGGTCGCGCCGGCGGAGCTGGAGCAGGCCTTCGAGGAGGGCATCGGCTTCGACGGGTCGGCGATCGAGGGCTTCGCCCGCGTGTACGAGTCCGACATGATCGCCAAGCCGGACCCGACCACCTTCCAGATCCTGCCCTGGCGCTCGGAGACGCCGGGGACGGCCAGGATGTTCTGCGACATCCTGATGCCGGACGGCTCCCCGTCCTTCGCCGACCCGCGGTTCGTGCTGAAGCGCACCCTGGAGAAGGCCTCCGAGCTCGGGTTCACCTTCTACACCCACCCCGAGATCGAGTTCTTCCTGCTGAAGAACCTGCCCGGCGACGGCACCCCGCCGATCCCGGCCGACCAGTCCGGCTACTTCGACCACACCCCGCGCGGCGTGGGCCACGACTTCCGCCGCCAGGCGATCACCATGCTGGAGTCGATGGGCATCTCGGTGGAGTTCTCCCACCACGAGGGCGCGCCCGGGCAGCAGGAGATCGACCTGCGCTACGCCGACGCGCTCTCCACCGCCGACAACATCATGACCTTCCGTCTGGTCATGAAGGAGGTCGCGCTGGAGCAGGGCGTGCACGCCAGCTTCATGCCGAAGCCGTTCTCCGACCACCCCGGTTCCGGGATGCACACCCACCTCTCGCTCTTCGAGGGCGACCGCAACGCGTTCCACGAGTCGGGCGCGGAGTACCAGCTCTCCAAGGTCGGCCGCTCGTTCATCGCCGGCCTGCTGAAGTACGCCGCCGAGACGGCCGCCGTCACCAACCAGTGGGTGAACTCCTACAAGCGGATCTGGGGAGGCTCCCAGCGCACCGCCGGCGCCGGTGGCGAGGCGCCGTCGTACATCTGCTGGGGCCACAACAACCGCTCGGCGCTGATCCGCGTCCCGATGTACAAGCCCGGCAAGCAGGGCTCCACCCGGGTCGAGGTCCGCTCGCTGGACACCGGCTGCAACCCCTACCTGGCCTACGCCGTCACCCTCGCCGCCGGCCTCAAGGGCATCGAGGAGGGCCTCGAACTCCCGCCCGGCGCCGACGACGACGTCTGGGCGCTCACCGACGCCGAGCGCCGGGCCCTGGGCATCCAGCCGATGCCGCAGAACCTCGGCGAGGCCATCGACCTGATGCAGCGCAGCGAGCTGGTCGCGGAGACCCTCGGCGAGCACGTGTTCGACTTCTTCCTGCGCAACAAGCGCCAGGAGTGGGAG
>NZ_JBFAJO010000084.1:8748-35968 GCF_040655255.1 Kitasatospora sp. NPDC050463 | reverse complement strand
TCGTCCGTCGCCGGCTTGACCTGCCCAGGGCGTGGCATCCAGGCACCTCCTGGGCAGGCAGCCTACCATCAGCGATCCTTAAGTCACTGGTATTGGTACTAGCCCGCCCAGCCCGAGGTGCGCCAGGCGTTGACGCCGGGGCGGGGGGTGGCGCGCAGCCGGCGGGCGCGGTCGTTCCAGGGGGAGTCCGGGCCGGCGCCGGCCCGGCGGGCCGCCTCGGCGGCGGCCTGTGCGGCGGCGGCCCGGGACTGGACCACCGCCAGGACGGTGGCCAGCTCCTCGGGGGTCGGCTGCCCGTGCAGCACGTGGATCGGGGCCATGGCTCAATCCTCTCGCGACAGCCGCTTACAGGGGGATGTTTCCGTGCTTCTTCGGCGGCAGCACCTCGCGCTTGCCGCGCAGCGCCCGCAGCCCGCGGACGATGTGCCGGCGGGTCTCGCTCGGTGCGATGACGGCGTCCACGTAGCCGCGCTCGGCCGCCAGGTACGGGTTGAGCAGGGTGTCCTCGTAGGAGGCGATCAGCTCGGCCCGCCGGGCCTCGACGTCGTCCGCCTCGGCCAGCTCGCGCCGGTGCAGGATGTTGACCGCGCCCTGTGCGCCCATCACGGCGATCTGCGCGGTCGGCCAGGCGAGGTTGAGGTCGGCACCCAGGTGCTTGGAGCCCATCACGTCGTACGCGCCGCCGAAGGCCTTGCGGGTGATCACGGTGATCAGCGGGACGGTGGCCTCGGCGTAGGCGTAGATCAGCTTGGCGCCGCGGCGGATGATGCCGTCCCACTCCTGCTCGGTGCCGGGCAGGAAGCCGGGCACGTCGACGAAGGTCAGCACCGGGATGTTGAACGAGTCGCAGGTCCGGATGAACCGGGCGGCCTTCTCGCTGGCGGCGATGTCCAGGCAGCCGGCCAGGTCCATCGGCTGGTTGCCGACGATGCCGACGGGGTGGCCCTCGACCCGGCCGAAGCCGGTGATGATGTTGCCGGCGTACAGCGGCTGGGTCTCCAGGAACTCGCCGTCGTCCAGGACGTGCTCGATCACCGTGTGCATGTCGTACGGCTGGTTCGCCGAGTCCGGGACGAGGGCGTCGAGTTCGAGGTCCTCGTCGGTGACCGAGAGGTCCGCCTCCTCGGGGAAGGACGGCGGGTCGGAGAGGTTGTTGGAGGGCAGGTACGAGAGCAGGCTCTTGACGTACTCGATCGCCTCCTTCTCGTCCGCGGCCAGGTAGTGCGCGTTCCCCGACTTGGTGTTGTGGGTGCGCGCGCCGCCCAGCTCCTCCATGCCGACGTCCTCGCCGGTGACGGTCTTGATCACGTCCGGGCCGGTGATGAACATGTGCGAGGTCTGATCGGCCATCACCACGAAGTCGGTGATCGCGGGGGAGTACACCGCGCCGCCCGCGCAGGGGCCCATGATCAGCGAGATCTGCGGGACCACGCCGGAGGCGTGCACGTTGCGGCGGAAGATCTCGCCGTACAGGCCGAGCGAGACCACGCCCTCCTGGATCCGGGCGCCGCCGGAGTCGTTGATGCCGATGACCGGGCAGCCGGTCTTCAGCGCGAAGTCCATCACCTTGACGATCTTCTCGCCGAACACCTCGCCGAGCGAGCCGCCGAAGACGGTGAAGTCCTGCGCGAAGACGGCCACCTGACGGCCGTCGACGGTGCCGTAGCCGGTGACCACGCCGTCGCCGTACGGGCGGTTCTTCTCCTGGCCGAAGTTGATCGAGCGGTGCCGGGCGAACTCGTCGAACTCCACGAAGGAGCCCTCGTCCATCAGCTCGACGACGCGCTCACGGGCGGTCAGCTTGCCCTTGGCGTGCTGCTTCTCCACGGCCTTGGCGGAGCCGGAGTGCACCGCCTCGTCGATCCTGCGCCGCAGGTCGGCGAGCTTGCCGGCGGTGGTGTGGGGGTCGTACGGGGCCTCGGTCATCGGGTGGGCTCTCCCTGATCCATGGGCCGCGGCCTGTTTCGGTGGTACGCGGGTCTGGGCGGGACACGCGCATGAGGGCAGGGCGGCGCAACGAACTACCGTCGAGTAGCGTAGCCAGCGCGCAGGGTTTCCCGTTATGGCCAGCGACACAGTGTGTCAACGGCCGTTCTGCGGGACGATATGGCGGCCTACGGCCACGGCGCCGGTCAGGCCCTAGTCTCGTGGTCATGACCGACCCCGTCACCCCCCGCCGCAGTGGACTGCGCGGCTTCGGCCATGCCGGGCCGTCGCCCTGGACCGATCTGGACCGGCCGCCGCTGGACGCCGAGGCCCTGCGCCGCGACCTCGTCCTGCCGGGCGGGTTCTGGACGGCGCTGGACGTCGTCACCGAGACCGGCTCCACCAACAGCGACCTCGCCGCCCGCGCCAAGCAGGGTGCGCCGCAGGGCGCCGTGCTGGTCGCGGAGGCGCAGAGCGCCGGGCGCGGCCGGCTGGAGCGGCAGTGGACGGCGCCGCCCCGCTCCGGGCTCTTCCTCTCCGTCCTGCTTCGCCCGGACGAGGTACCCGTCGAGCGGTACGGCTGGTTGCCGATCCTGGTCGGCGTCGCGGCGGCCGCCACGCTGAGCCGGGTCGCCGAGGTCGAAGTCGGCCTGAAATGGCCCAACGACCTCCAGGTGGAGATCGACGGCGCGGAGCGCAAGCTGGGCGGCATCCTCACCGAACTGAGCGGCGGCGCGGTGGTGGCCGGCCTCGGCGTCAACGTCTCGCTGCGCGCGAGCGAACTGCCCGTCCCCACCGCCGCCTCGCTGGCCCTGGCCGGCGCGGCGGTGACCGACCGGCCCACCCTGCTGCGCGCGCTGCTGCGCGAGTTCGCCGATCTCTACGCCGAGTGGACGGCCGCCGCCGGCGACCCGCACGCCAGCGGCCTGCTGTCCGCCTACGCGGACCGCTGCACCACCCTCGGCCGGCCGGTCAAGGTCCACCTGCCCGGCGACCGGGAGCTGCTCGGCGAGGCGGTGGCGATCGACGGCGACGGCCGGCTGGTGGTCCGCACGCCCGACGGCGCACGCCGCCCGGTGGGCGCCGGAGACGTCGTCCACGTGCGCCCCGAGCCGCGCTGAGCGGGACTCTTCACCTCTCCTTGACCCGGGCGGATGCCCCGGATCGCGGGATTCCGTGCGAACATTCCACCTGGCAGCAGTGTGAGGCGCGCCACTGCCCGAAGGGTGGCGGGCGCGCCCGGACAGGCAGGACACGAGGCAAGTGCGGCAACCGCACGGGGACGGACCGGTGGCAGAGGACGGCGGCAACGGCGGTACGGCGGGCTCCGACGACCAGACGGTCGCGCTCGACCTGGAACGCCTGATCCTGGACGCACCACGCCGCTACACCCCGTACCAGGCCGCCCGGGCCGCCGACGTCCCGATGGAGCTGGCCACCCGCTTCTGGCGGGCGATGGGCTTCCCGGACATCGGGCAGTCGCGGGCGCTCACCGACGGTGACGTGATCGCGCTGCGCCGGCTCGCCGGCCTGGTGGAGTCGGGTCTGCTCAGCGAGCCGATGGCGATCCAGGTGGCCCGTTCGACCGGGCAGACCACCGCCCGGCTGGCCGGCTGGCAGATGGACACCTTCCTGGAGAACCTCACCCAGTCCGTCGAACCGGGGCTGACCCGCGCCGACGTGGCCTACCCGCTGGTCGAGCTGCTGCTGCCGGAACTGGAGCAGTTCCTGGTGTACGTCTGGCGCCGCCAGCTGGCCGCCGTCACCGGCCGGGTGGTGCAGGCCGCCGAGGACACCGAGATCACCAGTGGCCGGCTGGCGGTCGGCTTCGCCGACCTGGTCGGCTTCACCCGGCTCTCCCGCCGGCTGGAGGAGGAGGAGCTCGGCGAGCTGGTCGAGACCTTCGAGAACACCTGCTCCGACCTGATCGTCGGCCAGGGCGGCCGGGTGATCAAGACCCTCGGCGACGAGATCCTCTACGTCTCCGAGGACCCGGGGACGGCCGCCGAGATCGCACTCAGCCTGATCGAGGCCCTGGCCGAGGACGACACCATCCCCGCGCTGCGGGTCGGCATGGCCTTCGGCACCGTCACCTCGCGGATGGGCGACGTCTTCGGCACCACGGTCAACCTCGCCAGCCGGCTCACCTCGATCGCACCCAAGGACGCGGTGCTGATCGACGGCGAACTCGCGGCCGCGCTGGAGCAGAACGGCAGCGTCGCCCCGGCCGACGCGGACGCGCCGGGCCTGGCCGAGGCCCTGGCGACCGCCGCCGGGCTGCCCGCCTCCGGGCTCCCGGTGCCGGGACCGGACGCCGGGCACCGGTTCAACCTCCAGCCGATGTGGCGCCGCCCGGTGCGCGGGCTCGGGCTGGTCGAGCCGTGGCTGCTGTCGCGGCGGCCGCGCGGGGCATAGCCCCCGGGGCGTAGTCCTCCCGAGGAGCGGTCGGCCGCGCGCCGGGGCTCCCGCACCGCCCGGAATGCTCGGCGGCGTACGGGGTAGGCGGGTCTTCGCACGAGGCGGCCGGGGTGTTCGCACGAGGCGGTCCGGGCAGGGTGTCCGGGCCGGTCCCGTGGCGGGGTCCGCGGCCGTCGTCCGAAAGCCGTACGGCTGAAACCGGTCCGGTCGCGAGGATCCGTGCGGGCAAACGGGGCATAACCGAATGAAACCGCCATAGTCTTGGTGCAAGCGGCTGGACGGGTCCGGTTCTCGGTGGGGTGAGCCACGGGGCCGAACAGGACCGAGCACAGGGAACGAGGCGAGCCGGTGGGCAGTGAGGCGATCACGACGGACCGCGGCGGCTGCGTGTGCGACCGTACGGAGCCGCCCGCCGTCCCCGACTCGCGACTGACGTCCGTGGTGGAGCTCGCCCAGGACATGGCGGGGGCGCTCACCCCGCTGGAGGCCGTCCGCGCGGCGGCCGTCCGCGCCACCGAGGCCCTCGGCGCCACCATGGCGGCCGTCTCGGTCTGGGACCGGGAGTCCGGCCGGCTGCGGGTGCTGGTCAACCACGGGGACCTGGCACCGGGCGAGGAGGAGCTGCCGCAGGACGAGTCCTACCCCGTGGCGGACTTCCCCGAGATCGTCACCTACCTGGAGGAGCGCTGGACCACCGGCCGGCTGCCCCGCGCCTGGCTGCAGAGCGCGGAGAACACCGAGCCGCACCCCGGGCACTCGCACCCCGCCGCCGGGGCCTACTGCCAGGAGCGCGCCGCCGCGCTGCGCCGGCGCGGCCGGGCCTGCTGCGTGGTCGCCCCGATCGTGCTGCACGGGCAGGCCTGGGGCGAGCTCTACCTGGCGAGGTCCACCGGGGCGCCGGAGTTCACCGAGGGCGACGCCGACTACGCCACCCTGCTCGCCGCCCAGGTCTCGGCCGGGCTCGCCCAGACCGAGCGCCTCGCCGACCTGCGCAAACTCGCCTTCTCCGACCCGCTGACCGGCCTGGCCAACCGGCGGGCGGTGGACGCCCGGCTGGAGAGCGCGCTGGAGGCGCACAACCGCGACGGCACGGTGGTCTCGCTGGTGGTCTGCGACGTCAACGGCCTCAAGCGGGTCAACGACCAGCTCGGGCACGAGATGGGCGACCGGCTGCTGGAGCGCTTCGCCCACCAGCTGTCGCTGGCCGCCGCCAAGCTGCCCGGCAGCCTCGCCGCCCGCCTCGGCGGCGACGAGTTCTGCCTGCTGGTGGAGGGCCAGAAGGCGGACGAGGTGGTCGCCGTCGCCGAGGAGCTCTGCGCGCGGGCGCTGGCGCTGGCCGAGGGGGAGGGCGTCGCCTGCGGAGTCGCCTCCACCGGGGACTCGATCGGCCCGGTCACCACCCCCGACCGGCTGTTCCGGCTCGCCGACGCCGCCCAGTACCGGGCCAAGGCCGCCCGCGCCGCCCACCCGGTGGTGGCCGGGCGCAGCCACGGCCCCGGCTTCTCGCCGGACCCGACCGTCCTGCTGGCCGACGCCGCCGACCCGCACCACCGGGCCGACGCCCGGGGCCGCACCCCCGGCCGGGCCGGTTCCGGCGACCGGCGGCGGTTCCGCGGCGCCGCGCACAGCGCCGACCCGGGGCAGCTGCTCACCGCCGTGCTCGCCGCACTCGACCAGCACGGCGTCTCCCGGTCGGTCCACCCCGCCGACACCATCGGCAAGCTGGCCGTCGTCGCGGAGACCTCGTCCCGGCTGCTGGACGCGGTCGGCTGGTGGGTCTCCTACGTGCCGCCCGGCTCGCACCTGATGCGCACCGCCCGGCACGCCGTGTACCGGATGACCAGCGGGCCGAGCAGCTCGCGGGCGGAGACCCAGCGGGCCCAGATCGAGGCCCCGGACGCCGTCTTCGACCTGCGGCACTACCCGATGACCCGGCGGGCGGTGCGCGGCGGGTCCTTCGCGCTGCGTGCGGGCGCGGCCGGGAACGACCCGTCCGAGGAGGCCATGCTGGTGGTCAGCGGTTACCGGGGGATGGTCGCGGCGGGCGGGCAGAACCCGGCGGGCGGCTGGCTGCTGGAGCTGTTCGCCGACGACGCCACCCTGCCGCTCGGGCAGGTCGCCAGCGCGATGCGGGCCCTGGTCGCGGTGGCGCTGTCCGGCCCGGCCTCCCCACCACCGGGGTGACGCTGGCCGGGGCGGGTTCGGTGGTCGGGTCCGGCGGGCGGCTTGTACCGGTTCGGTGACCGGCCTGTTTCGAGCGGGTCGCGGTCCGGTGCGGAGGTTGTCGCAGGGCTGGGCTGGGGGGCACGGACGTGGGATGGTATCGGCGGTCGGCGGGCCAAGGGGGCCGAGCCGGAACGGGGGTCGAACCAATGCGCGCTCGTCTGACGAGCCTTGTCCTCTTCGCGGTACTGGCTCTGGGCGGTGCCACGCTGGCCGCCGCCCCGGCCGCCGAGGCCGCGCCGCGCGCCGCGGCGGTGAGCACCGTCGCCGCCGGCACCGCCGCCGTGGGGAGCGCCGCCCAGGCGGCCCCGGCCGCCCCGGTCGTCGCCGAGCACCGCGACGGCACCCGGCTGGCCGGCTCCAAGGACAAGTCGAAGTCCAAGTCGAAGAAAAAGAAGAAGGGCTTCTTCGGCAAGCTCATCGGTGTGGTGATCGGCATCGTGGTGGTGCTGATCGTGATCGCCGTGATCATCGCGGTGATCGTGATGCTCCGCCGCCGCAACCGGCCGTAGGCCCCGGCTGCCCCGCCGGCCCCGTCGGCCCGTGGACCTTCCGGGTCCGCGGGCCGACGGCCGTGCCCGGGGTCACGGGCACAGGGCGCGCAGGACGGCGTCCACCAGGCGGTCCGCGTAGGCGTGGTCGAGCGGGCCGAGGCCGTGCAGCCAGCGGTAGTACATCGGGCCGTAGAGCAGCTCGACGGCGAGGTCGAGGTCGGCGTCGGCGGCGAGCTGCCCGGCCTCGCGGGCGCTGCGCAGACGGGCCCGGGTGACCTCCAGCAACGGGTCCAGCAGGCGTTCGCGGTACTCGCGCAGCAGGGCCGGGTCGCGCAGGTACTCGGAGATCAGACCGCGGCCGGTGGTGTCGAAGCCGGGATCGGCGAGCTGGTCGGCGGTCGGCCGCAGGACGGTGCGCAGGTCGGCGGCGAGGTCGCCGGTGTCGGGCAGGGTCAGGCTGCCGGAGGCGTCCTCGTTGGCGGCCTGGAAGGCGTCGAAGACCACCGCGCCCTTGGAGGGCCACCAGCGGTAGATGGTCTGCTTGCCGACGCCGGCCCGGGCGGCGATCGCCTCGATGGTCAGCTTGCCGAAGCCCACCTCGGCCACCAGTTCGGCGGCGGCGGTGAGGACGGCCTGGCGGGAGCGCTCGCTGCGGCGGGCGGGATCGGGTGAGCTGCTGCGGGTCATGGGCCCATTCTAGGTATTCAGCGGGACGATACGTCTCGTCTTGACACCCGTCGCCCCGGACGGCGGAGGGTTCAGCCGGCGTGGACCGCGTCCGCGAGCAGTTCGCGGAGCCGGGCCGCGAACGCCCGGGGGTGGGTCAGGTTGCCGTTGTGGCCGCCGGGCAGGCGGACGGGGGTGGTGCCGACCCGCTCGGCGAGCAGCTCGGCGCAGCGGTAGCTGTAGACCGTCGGGTCGGTGGCCTCGCCGACGGCCGGCACCACCCGGGTCGGCCCGGCGGTGAGTGCGTCCGCCTCGGCGGGGCCGAAGGTGCTGCGGCGCAGGGTGGTCAGGTCGTGGCCGAGGAACGCGGTGAAGTTGGCCTCGCGCTCCGGGCCGAACGACTGCGGGCGGGCGTCGGGCTCCCGTTCCTGGTGGGCCGTGATCCCGGTGGCGGCCATCACGCCGCGCAGGGCCGCCTGCCAGCCGTCCCGGCGGAACGTGTCCTGGATCCCGGCCAGCGCGTCGAGCGTCCCGGCGCACTCCTCGGCGGACAGCAGCCGCGGCGCGGCCGGCTCGTGGGCGATCAGGGTGTGCAGCCGGCCGGGGTGGTCGTGGGCGACCTGCAGCCCGATCAGGGCGCCGAGGCTGCAGCCGAGCATCAGGGCGGGCCGGTCGGTGACGGCGGCGAGCAGTCGGTGGACGTCGTCGGCGTGCTCCTCGATGGTCGGCGTGCGGCCGGGCTCGTCGAGGGTGCTGCGGGAGAGGCCGCGCCGGTCGTACGTCACCACGGTGTGGCGGTCGGCCAGGTGGGCGACCAGGTCGGCGCTGCGGTCGGCGTCGCCCTCACCGCTCTGGGCGATCAGCAGGACCGGGCCGGTGCCTTCGACGCGGTAGTGGATGCGGGCGCCGGCGGTGGTGAGCAGAGCGGTGGTCATGTGGCAGGTCCCTCCCCTGGGCGGCTCTGGCGGCCGCCGTTGACTCCACCGTAAAGCATCGAAAGAGATGCATCAAGATAGATGAATCTCTTTCGATGTATCTCTTCTGATGTACTGTGGCGGACGTGAACGGAGTCGAACTACTGCTGCTCGGCCGGACGTTGATGAAGATCGGCGAGGAGGCCGTCCCGGCGCCGGAGGGTGGACGACCGCCCGCCGGGGTCAAGGCGGTCGTCGTCGTGATGAGCGACGTCTACGAGCACCCGGACAGCGCGGTCGGGGAGATCGCGGCCCGGACCGGCCTGCCGCAGAGTCAGGTGTCCGCGGCCGTGGCCCGGTTGCGGGAGGCCGGCTCGATCGTCACCGGGGCCGACCCGCGGGACCGCCGCCGGCTGCTCGTCCGCCGTGCTCCTGGCATCTCCCCGCGTCGCGCGGAGGTCGCCGCCACCTCGATCGACGGTGCGCTCGCCCGGGCGCTCGGCACCGACGACCCGCGGGAGCTGGCCGAGGTGCGCGATGCGCTGGACGTGCTCGCGCGACGGCTCACCCCCGCGTCGCTGCGCCGGCTGAAGGCCGAGGCGGGGGCGCAGGCCGCGGCCGGGGCGCCGGAGCAGGCCTGACGGCGGCCGGGGCGCCGGGTGTGACGGTCGGGGGGCCGGCCGGGGCGGCGGGTGGGGGCCGGCCGGTCAGCCGGTGATCCGGTCCGGGCGGGTGTAGACGTTGGCGCGCTCGCCGCGCAGGAAGCCGACCAGGGTCAGGCCCAGCTCCTCGGCGAGGTCCACCGCGAGGGAGGACGGCGCGGAGACGGCCGCCAGCAGCGGGATGCCCGCCAGGGCCGCCTTCTGGGTGAGCTCGAACGAGGCACGGCCGCTGACCAGCAGCACGTGCCCGGTCAGCGGCAGTCGGCCCTCGCGCAGCGCCCAGCCGACGACCTTGTCCACGGCGTTGTGCCGGCCGACGTCCTCGCGGGCGCAGAGCAGCTCGCCGCTCGTCCCGTCGAACAGGCCTGCCGCGTGCAGGCCGCCGGTCGAATCGAAGGTCCGCTGGGCGGCCCGGAGCCGGTCCGCCAGCCCGTAGAGCAGCGCCGGGGGGACGGCCAGCGGGTCGGCCGCGACGGGGTGGCGGACGTGGGTGCGGACGGCGTCCACCGTGTCGCGGCCGCAGAGGCCGCAGGCGCTGGTGGTGAGCAGGTTGCGGTGGGCGGAGAGCGGGAGGGCGCGGGCGCCGCGCAGGGCCGCGTCCACCACGTTGTAGGTGTTCGCGCCGGCGTCGTCCGTCCCGGCGCAGTAGCGCAGCGCCGCGAGGTCCTCCGCCGTGTGCACCAGTCCCTCGCCGACCAGGAAGCCGGCCACCAGGTCGAAGTCCTGCCCGGGGGTGCGCATGGTCACCGTCAGCGGTTCGCCGCCGACCCGGATCTCCAGCGGCTCCTCCGCCGCCAGGGCGTCCGGCCGCGTGCTGCGGTCGTCTCCGTGCAGCCGTACCACTCGCCGCCGCGCCGTCGCCCGCGTCATCGGTCCTCCGCCTCCGTGCCGTCCGTCGACCCCAGCGTGCGGCATCGGGGCGGCGGGGCGGAAATCGGTGCGGCTCAGCGGGCCGGGAGCCGGGTCATCCAGTCGCTGGCGGCGAAGCAGGCGCGGAGCCAGGAGAGCTCGGCGTCGTTGAGGACGACCGTGCCGGCCAGCGGGACGTCCAGGAACGGGTGGGCCATGAGCTGCTCGACCAGCTCCGGGTCGGCGGCGGTCGCGGGGTCGAGGCGGGCCAGCAGCTCGGGAGTGACCCGGTCGCGCATCCGCCCGGTCCGTTCGGCGGTCACCGGGTGCGGCTCCCAGTCCAGGTCGCGGTGCCAGAGCATGGCGAAGGCCTCGCCGGGCCGCTGCTGGAAGACCGCCTCCTCGCCGCAGTCGTTGACGAAGTACGAGAGGTAGTCGCCCGGGTCGAAGCCCTGGCCGGTGAGGTCGGCCAGGAAGGCGTGCAGCCCCCGGGCGTTGCGGACGTACTGGCGCCACTGCCGGACGGCCCCGGCGAGGGTGGCTCCGGTGAGCACGGCCCCGGCCGGGACCCGCACCGTCCGGGCGCTCCGGCCGCCGGCCCGCGCCGCGCGCAGCTGCTGGGTGGCGTTGGCCCAGTGCAGCGTGTCGCCGTCCGGGTCGTGCACCACGCAGATCACCGGGATGTTGCTCTCGCGCCACTCCTCGCCGTGGGCGCCGACCGGCACCGAGTACCCCTGTCGGCGGCGGAAGGACCGCCCGCCCTTCACCTGGATGGCGATGCTGTGCGGCGTGCGGCGGCCACCGTCGGCGAAGGTGACGTAGAGGTCCTCGCCGAAGTCGTTGGAGCCGTCGATCTCCTGGACGATGTGGTGGGCGCCCTCCAGCAGCGTGCGTACGGCGTTGACGGCCGCGCGCTCCGTCCGGCGGCTCTCGGGTACCCGTGTCATGGGCGGGAACCTATCGTGCGGGTCGGACGGCTCCACTGGTTGTCATATCTTCATTCAGCTGGTGTGATGATGCATATGGATATGCACAGTGCTGTGGCCCCCGATGCGCCCCTCGTCCAGGTCGGCAAGGCCGACGTCAGCGCCGAGGACGTGCTGGCCGTCGCCCGGGGCAACGCCCGGGTCGAGATCGGCCCCGACGCGCTCGCCGAGATGGCGGCCGCCCGGGCCCGGATCGAGGCCCTCGCGGCCGAGCCGCGCCCCGTCTACGGTGTCTCCACCGGCTTCGGCGCGCTCGCCGTCCGGCACATCAGCCCCGAGCTCCGCGCCCAGCTGCAGCGCTCGCTGGTGCGCTCGCACGCCGCGGGGATGGGCCCGGCGGTGGAGCGCGAGGTGGTCCGCGCGCTGATGTTCCTGCGGATGAAGACGCTGGCCTCCGGCCGGACCGGCGTGCGCCCGGTGGTCGCGCAGACCATGGCCGCCATCCTCAACGCCGGCATCACCCCGGTGGTCCGCGAGTTCGGCTCGCTCGGCTGCTCCGGCGACCTCGCCCCGCTCTCGCACTGCGCACTCGTCCTGATGGGCGAAGGCGTGGCGACCGGCCCGGACGGTGTCGACAAGCCCGCCGGCGAGCTGCTCACCGCGGCCGGCATCGAGCCGGTCGAGCTGCTGGAGAAGGAGGGCCTGGCCCTCATCAACGGCACCGACGGCATGCTCGGCATGCTGGTGATGGCCATCGCCGACCTCCAGCGCCTGTTCACCACCGCCGACATCACCGCCGCGATGACCCTGGAGGCGCTGCTCGGCACCGACAAGGTGCTCGCCCCCGAACTGCACGCCCCGATCCGCCCGCACCCCGGCCAGGCGCTGAGCGCCGCCAACATGCTGGCCGTCCTCAAGGGCTCCGGCCTCACCGGCCACCACCAGGACGACGCCCCGCGGGTCCAGGACGCCTACTCGATCCGCTGCGCCCCGCAGGTCGCCGGCGCCGGCCGCGACACGGTGGCCCACGCCGCGCTGGTCGCCTCCCGCGAGCTGGCCGCCTCCGTCGACAACCCGGTGGTGCTGCCGGACGGACGCGTCGAGTCCAACGGCAACTTCCACGGCGCCCCGGTCGCCTACGTGCTGGACTTCCTCGCCATCGCCGCCGCCGACCTCGGCTCGATCTCCGAGCGCCGCACCGACCGGCTGCTCGACAAGGCCCGCTCGCACGGCCTGCCGGCCTTCCTGGCCGACGACCCGGGCGTGGACTCCGGCCTGATGATCGCCCAGTACACCCAGGCGGCCCTGGTAAGCGAGAACAAGCGGCTCGCGGTGCCGGCCTCGGTCGACTCGATCCCGTCCTCGGCGATGCAGGAGGACCACGTCTCGATGGGCTGGTCGGCCGCCCGCAAGCTGCGCCAGGCCGTCGAGAACCTCGGCCGGATCCTGGCCGTCGAGCTGACCGCCGCTGCCCGCGCGCTGGAGATCCGCCGGCAGGCCGACGCCAGCGGCACGCCGGCGCCCGCCACCCTCGCCGCGCTCGCCGTCGCCCGGGAGGCCGGGGTCGGCGGCGCCGGCCGCGACCGCTTCCTCTCGCCGGACCTGGAGGCCGCCGCCGCGCTGGTCGCCTCCGGCGAGCTGGTGCGGGCCGTCGAGAAGGTCACCGGGCCGCTGGCCTGAGGTCACCGGCTTGAGGCCGGCGGCCCGAGGCCGCCGGTCTGACGCCGCCGCGCCGGGCGGGTGGGATCAGTCCCACTCGCCCCGCGGCGGCTTCGACCGGCGCTCGTCCCGCTTCTCGCCCATCACGGCCGCGAAGTTGACCCCGGCGATGCCGGCCCAGACCACCACCAGGCTCATGAACCCGGCGAACCCACTGGTACCGCTGTTGGTCGCGATGGCGGTGAGCGGGATGCCGGTGGCCAGCGAGACCAGCGGCAGCTTCGAGCCCGAGCGGCCGAAGGAGCGCCGGCGCAGGTGCTCCGCCGGGCCGTAGTCGTCGAGCCGCTCCGACACCCGGCGCTCCACCCGGGCGTCGAGGCGGGCGTCCAACCGGGCGTCCAGCCGGGCCAGGAAGGAGTCGACGATCTCCGACTCGTACTCCTTGCCCAGTTCCTTGCGGGCCTGCAGAGCGGCTTCGAGGTCGCGACGCAGTTCGTCCTGGCGAGAGTCCATGGTGCTCAGCCTGGGGCAGCACCGGGGCATCAGTCCATCGGTTCGCACCGTAATCGGGGTGGATCAGGGGGAAATCAGGGTCACCCCGAGGGGTGTCCCACCTGACGGACGTCTCACCGGGCGTCCCGTCGTACGAGACGTCTTTGCCAGCGGCAGCGCACTGCTGCACAGTCGTCGTCCGAACAGCTCGCACCCGGAGGTACCGCTGATGACCGCCACCGACGACACCGGCACGGTCGGCCCCTCCGCCCGGTTGCTCCAGCTCTTCGAGGGCCACCGGCTCACCCCCACCCAGCGCCGGATCGCCCACTCGCTCGTCCGGCACGCCGTCGAGGCGCCGTTCCTGTCCAGCGTCGAGGTCGCCGAGCTGGCCGGCGTCAGCCAGCCCTCGGTCACCCGCTTCGCCGTCGCGCTCGGCTACGACGGCTACCCGGCGCTGCGCAAGCAGCTGCGCGAACTCGGCGCGGGCGAGCCGGCCGCCCCGGAGACCCCGGACGACGTGGTGCGCAACGAGCACCAGCAGGCCGTGCTCGCCGAGATCGAGCACCTGCGCCTGCTCGCCGAGCTCCTCGCCGACCCCGAGCCGATCATCCGGGCCGCCCGGCTGCTCGCCGCCTCCCGCCCGCTGCCCGTCCTCGGCCTGCGGGCCGCCTCCGCCCAGGCCCGCGGCTTCGCGTACTTCGCGGCCAAGGTGCACCCGGACATCCGGCTGCTCGACGAGGGCGGCAGCATGCTCGCCGACCGTCTCGAACAGGCCGCCGCCGCCGGCGCCAGCGCGCTGCTCTGCTTCGCCCTGCCGCGCTACCCGCGCGAACTGATGGACGGCCTGGCAGTGGCCCGCGAGTGCGGGCTGACGGTGCTGACCGTCGCCGACAGCGCCTTCGCGCCGGTCGCCAAGCTCTCGGACCTCATGCTGCCGGCCGCCGTCGGCACCGGCCTGGTCTTCGACACCGCCTGTGCGCCGATGATGCTCGGCCGGGTGCTCCTGCAGACCATGTGTGACGAACTCCCGGGAGCCGAGGCCCGGTTGGAGGCGCTCGAACAGTCCGCGACGGCTCGTGGACTGTTTTTGGAGTAGGACCGGGTCCCGGGCGGGAATCCTGTCAACAGGCCCCGGAGCAGGGCCGACCGGCAGGGGGAGCCTGTGATGCGCGTGATCCACGAGATGAAGTTCGTCGGCCGCCTCGCCTCGGGCGCCGACGAGTGGTCCTGCCCGGCCTGCGGACGCCGCGTCACCCTGCGGCGGCTGCCCGGGCCCGAACTCACCGTCCTCGAACCGGGCGACGAGAGCGCCGTCCACGTCGGCGTCATCGAGCCCGACGCCCGGGCGGCGGCCGCCGCCGACCAGTACGGCCTCGGCCCCGTCCAGGAGGTCCCCCGCCCGCCGCGCCCGCCGGCTCCGGCCGACCCGGACGCCGACGACCGGCGCTGGCTCGCCGAGATCGGCATCGACTGGGACGGCGACGCGGCGGCCTGAGGGCAAGGCCTGAGGGCGGGTCAGGCCTTCGGGGCGTGCAGCGGCAGCTCGTCGGTGCGCAGCTCCGGCGGCAGGGGTGCGGCGAGCGGGACGGGCACGCCGTCCTTCCCGTGCCGCACGCCCTGGTAGGCGCCGTCGCGGGGGTGGGTGTAGAGCGTCCAGGTGCCCTTGCGGGGGTCTGCGGTGAGAAGGACGGCGACCCCGGCGGTGGCGTACCAATCCGTCTTGGTGGCGATGCCACTGACGCGTTCGGAGCTGGAGATCACCTCCAGGGCGATGGCGACGTCACGAGGATCCGCGAGCCATTCGTCGTCCCGGCCCCAGTCCTTGGGGAGGACGACCAGATCGGGGGTGGCGTAGTCGTCCTCATCGTCCGGCATGTAGATCGACGACACTTCGTAGGCCCGAAGGTCCTTGGGCAGTTGCGGGATGAGCTGATCACGCAGCACCTGTACGGTCCCCGCGTGCTTGCCGCGGAGGGTGGGAGACGACATCACGGTTCCACCGATGATCTGCGCGCGGAGGCCGGTGCTGCGTTCGATCTCCTCGGCGGCGTCACGGAGTCTTCCGGGTCGCAGGGTGAAGGCCGTCATCGCGTCCTCCGTTCGTCGGCGCTTGGGCCGAGTGGCTGGTGTTCGCCAGGTTCACGGTAGCGCCCGGGGCCCGTCGGGCGGAGGCTGATCGGATGTGGGCGGGGGCCGGTCGGATGCGGTCGGGGTCTGGTCGAAGGCTGAATGTTTGGATATATTCAGCCGAGTCGAGCTTGAATGAATTCATCCGTAGGGAGCCGGGACATGGTGCAGCAGCAGGCGAGCGGGCCGCGCGAGGTGCGTGCGGCGCGCGGGACGGGGCTGACGGCGCAGGGGTGGCAGCAGGAGGCGGCCCTGCGGATGCTGATGAACAACCTCGATCCGGAGGTGGCCGAGCACCCGTCGAAGCTGGTGGTGTACGGCGGCACCGGCAAGGCGGCCCGGGACTGGCGCTCCTTCGACGCCATGGTGCGCACGCTGGAGACGCTGAAGCAGGACGAGACCATGCTGGTCCAGTCCGGCCGCCCGGTCGGCGTCATGCAGACGCACGAGTGGGCGCCGCGCGTGCTGATCGCCAACTCCAACCTGGTCGGCGACTGGGCGAACTGGGAGGAGTTCCGGCGGCTGGAGAGCCTCGGGCTCACCATGTACGGCCAGATGACCGCCGGGTCGTGGATCTACATCGGCACCCAGGGCATCCTCCAGGGCACCTACGAGACCTTCGCGGCCGTGGCCAACAAGCGGTTCGAGGGAACCCTGGCCGGGACGATCACCCTCACCGCCGGGCTCGGCGGCATGGG
Organism: Kitasatospora sp. NPDC050463; assembly: GCF_040655255.1. Taxonomy (NCBI): domain Bacteria; kingdom Bacillati; phylum Actinomycetota; class Actinomycetes; order Kitasatosporales; family Streptomycetaceae; genus Kitasatospora; species Kitasatospora sp. NPDC050463. Next base: position 19,911 of record NZ_JBFAJO010000084.1, on the reverse strand, counting down.
CGGCGCCCAGCCGCTGGCCGTCACCATGAACGGCGGCGTGGCGATCTGCATCGACTGCGACCCGTCCCGGATCTCCCGCCGGATCGAGCACCGCTACCTGGACGTCGAGGCCAAGAACCTCGCGCACGCGCTGGAGCTGGCCACCGCCGCCCGCGACAAGAAGCAGCCGCTCTCCATCGGCCTGCTGGGCAACGCCGCCGAGCTGTTCCCGCAGCTGCTCGCGATGGACGCGCCGATCGACATCGTCACCGACCAGACCAGCGCCCACGACCCGCTGAGCTACCTGCCGATCGGCGTCGCCTTCGACGACATGGCGACCTACGCGGCCGAGAAGCCCGCCGAGTTCACCCAGCGCTCGCGCGAGTCGATGGCCCGGCACGTCGAGGCGATGGTCGGCTTCATGGACGCCGGTGCCGAGGTCTTCGACTACGGCAACTCGATCCGCGGCGAGGCCCAGCTGGCCGGCTACGACCGCGCGTTCGCCTTCCCGGGCTTCGTCCCCGCGTACATCCGGCCGCTGTTCTGCGAGGGCAAGGGCCCGTTCCGCTGGGCGGCGCTCTCCGGCGACCCGCAGGACATCGCCAAGACCGACAAGGCCGTGCTCGACCTCTTCCCGGAGAACGAGTCGCTGCACCGCTGGATCAAGATGGCCCAGGAGAAGGTGCACTTCCAGGGCCTGCCGGCGCGGATCTGCTGGCTCGGCTACGGCGAGCGCGACACGGCCGGCGAGCGGTTCAACGACATGGTCGCCTCCGGCGAGCTGTCCGCGCCGATCGTGATCGGCCGCGACCACCTGGACTGCGGCTCGGTCGCCTCCCCCTACCGGGAGACCGAGGCGATGCTGGACGGCTCCGACGCGATCGCCGACTGGCCGCTGCTCAACGCCATGGTCAACGTCGCCTCCGGCGCGTCCTGGGTCTCCATCCACCACGGCGGCGGCGTCGGCATCGGCCGGTCGATCCACGCGGGCCAGGTCACGGTGGCCGACGGCACCGCGCTGGCCGGCGAGAAGATCCGCCGGGTGCTCACCAACGACCCGGGCATGGGCGTGATCCGCCACGTCGACGCCGGCTACGACCGGGCCGACGAGGTGGCCGCCGAGCGCGGCGTGCGCATCCCCATGAACGAGCACGGCGCCATGGGTGAGCTGTGAGTTTCGAAGAGATGTGGGCGGAGCTGCTCCCGGTGGGCCGCTCCGCCTCCTCCGGCGGCTACCGTCGCTTCGCCTGGAACTCCGCCGACGCCGAGTGCCGGGCCTGGTTCGAGGAGCAGGCCGTGGGACGCGGCCTCTCCTACGAGCTGGACCGCAACGGCAACCAGTGGGCCTGGCTGGGCGACCCGGCCGGCGAGGGGGCGATCGTCACCGGCTCGCACCTGGACTCCGTCCCCGACGGCGGCGCCTTCGACGGCCCGCTCGGCGTGGTCTCCTCCTTCGCCGCCCTGGACGAACTCCGGGGGCGGGGAACGGAGTTCACCCGGCCCCTGGCCATCGTCAACTTCGGCGACGAGGAGGGTGCCCGGTTCGGCGTGGCCTGCATCGGCTCGCGGCTGAGCGCGGGCGTGCTCGGCCGCGACCAGGCGTACGAGCTGCGCGACGCCGCCGGCGTCCGGCTGCCCGACGCGATGGAGAAGGCCGGCTACGACCCGGCCGCGATCGGCGCGGACGGCGACCGGCTGGCCAGGATCGGCGCCTTCGTCGAGCTGCACGTCGAGCAGGGCCGCTACCTGGCCGAGGACCAGCCGGTCGGCGTGGCCGGCGCGATCTGGCCGCACGGCCGCTGGCGGTTCGACTTCCACGGGGAGGCGAACCACGCCGGCACCACCCGGATCGAGGACCGCCGCGACCCGATGCTCACCTACGCCAACACCGTGCTCGCGGCGCGGAAGAAGGCGAGGACGGCCGGCGCGCTGGCCACCTTCGGCAAGGTCGCGGTCGAACCCAACGGCACCAACGCGATCGCCTCGCTGGTGCGCGGCTGGCTGGACTCCCGGGCCGCCGACGAGGCGACGCTCACCGCGCTGGTCGAGGAGATCGAGCGGGCCGCGTACGAGCGGGGCGACCGTGACGGCGTCCGGGTCGAGCTGACCCGCGAGTCCTACACCCCGGTGGTGGAGTTCGACGCCCCGCTGCGCGACCGGCTCGCCCGGCGGCTCGGCCGGGAGGGCGCCCCCGTCCCGATCCTGCCCACCGGCGCGGGACACGACGCCGGAATCCTCGCATCGGCGATCCCGACCGCCATGCTGTTCGTACGAAACCCGAGCGGTGTCTCGCACTCCCCGGCCGAGCACGCCGAGACGGCCGACTGCCTGGCCGGGGTGGCCGCCCTCGCCGACGTACTGGAGGACCTGGCGTGTCAGTGACCTACTGGGCGCAGCACGCCTGGCTGCCGCACGTCAACGGGCCGGTGGTCGAGCAGGACGTGCTGATCGCCACCGGTCCCGGTGGCCGGATCACCGCGGTGACGCCGGACAGCGGGCCCTGCCCGCCCGGCGCCGTCCGGCTGGAGGGGCTGCTGCTGCCCGGCCAGGCCAACGCCCACTCGCACGCCTTCCACCGGGCGCTGCGCGGCAACGTGCAGGTCGGCTCCGGCACCTTCTGGACCTGGCGCGACACCATGTACCGGTTCGCCGGCGCGCTCGACCCGGACAGCTACCTGGCGCTCGCCACCGCCGTCTACGCCGAGATGGCGCTGGCCGGGATCACCGCGGTGGGGGAGTTCCACTACCTGCACCACGCGCCCGGCGGGGCCCGCTACGAGGACCCCAACGCGATGGGCGAGGCGCTGATCGAGGCCGCCGCCCGGGCCGGGATCCGGATCACCCTGCTGGACACCTGCTACCTGTCCTCCGGCTTCGGCGCCGAGCCCACCAAGCCGCAGCGCCGGTTCAGCGACGGCGACGCCGACGCCTGGGCCGAGCGGGTGGAGGCGCTCAAGCCGCGCGAGCACGCCCGGATCGGCGCCGCGATCCACTCGGTGCGGGCGGTGCCGGCCGAGCAGATCGGCACCGTCGCGCACTGGTCGGCCATGCGCAAGGCCCCGCTGCACGTCCACCTCTCCGAGCAGACCGCCGAGAACGACGCCTGCCTCGCCGCGCACGGCGTCACCCCGACCAGGCTGCTCGCCGACCACGGCGCGCTCGGTCCGCGCACCTCGGCGGTGCACGCCACCCACCTCACCGAGGAGGACATCAAGCTCCTCACCGACTCCTCGACGGCCATCTGCATGTGTCCCACCACCGAGCGGGACCTCGCGGACGGCATCGGTCCGGCCCGCCAGCTCGCCTCGGCGGGCTGCCCGATCACCCTGGGCAGTGACAGCCACGCCGTCATCGACCCGTTCGAGGAGGCCCGCGCGCTGGAGCTGGACGAGCGGCTGCGGACCCGCACCCGGGGGCACTGGACGGCCAACTCGCTGCTGCGGGCGGGCACCGAGGACGGGCACGCATCGCTCGGCTGGCCGGAGGCCGGGCGGATCGAGGCCGGCGCACTGGCCGACTTCACCGTGATCGCCCTGGACTCGGTGCGCACGGCCGGGCCGCCGAGCCGGCTCGGCGCCGAGATCGCGGTGTTCGCCGCCTCGGCCGCCGACGTGCGACACGTGGTGGTCGGCGGGCGGCAGATCGTCAGGGACGGCGCGCACCGGCTGGTGCCCGACGTCCCGGGCGCGCTGCGGTCCGCGATCGAAGCCCTGAGCTGCTGAGTCCCCGTAACTCCCGGGGGCGGGCGGGGGCTGATCCCGCCCGCCCCCGGGTCCAGTCCCGAAAGGCCTGATGTGAGCACCCCGAGCAGTCCGCAGAGCCAGGGCATGCCGAGCACCCTGATCACCGGTATCGGCAGCCTGGTCACCAACGACCCCGCGTACGGGACCGGGCCGCTCGGCCTGCTCGCCGACGCGGCCGTGGTGGTGGACGGCGGCACGGTCGCCTGGGTCGGACCGGCGGCCGGGGCGCCCGCCGCGGACGAACGCTTCGACGCGGCCGGGCGGGCGCTGCTGCCCGGGTTCGTCGACTCGCACGCCCACCTGGTGTTCGCGGGCGACCGCACCGCGGAGTTCAACGCCCGGATGTCCGGCCAGTCGTACACCGCGGGCGGGATCCGGACGACGGTGGCCGCCACCCGGGCCGCGAGCGACGCCGAGCTGGACGCCAACCTGGCCCGGTTCGTCCGCGAGGCGCTGCGGCAGGGGACGACCGCGATCGAGTGCAAGTCCGGCTACGGGCTGACCGTCGTCGACGAGGCCCGAGCCCTGCGGATCGCCTCCTCGTACACCCCCGAGACCACCTACCTGGGCGCCCACGTGGTCGCCCCCGAGTACGCGGACGACCCGGCGGGGTACGTGGACCTGGTCACCGGCGACATGCTGGACGCCTGCGCGCCGTACGCCCGCTGGGTGGACGTCTTCTGCGAGGACGGCGCCTTCGACGGGGACCAGGCCCGGGCGATCCTGACCGCCGGGGTCGAGCGCGGCCTCACCCCCCGGGTGCACGCCAACCAGCTCTCCTACGGCCCGGGCGTGCAGCTCGCCGTCGAGCTGGGGGCGGCCTCGGCCGACCACTGCACCCACCTCACCGACGAGGACGTGGCCGCGCTGGCCGGCTCGGCGACGGTGGCGACGCTGCTGCCCGGCGCGGAGTTCTCCACCCGCGCCGCCTACCCGGACGCGCGCCGGCTGCTCGACGCGGGCGCCGTCGTCGCGCTCTCCACGGACTGCAACCCGGGCTCCAGCTTCACCAGTTCGATGGCGTTCTGCATCGCGGTCGCGGTGCGGGAGATGGGGATGACGCCGGACGAGGCGGTCTGGGCCGCCACCGCGGGCGGCGCGCGGGCGCTGCGGCGCACCGACGTCGGCACGGTGACGGTCGGCGCGCGGGCGGACCTCCAACTGCTGGAGGCGCCCTCGCACGTCCACCTCGCCTACCGGCCGGGCGTGCCGCTGACAGCCGCGGTCTGGCGGGCCGGCGTCCGGGAGGTCTGACGCGCGTCCCGGTGGGGCGGCCGCGGCCACCCCACCGGGACGGCGCCTAGCCCAGGGCGAGGCCGCGGCGGAGGAAGTCCAGCTCGTGCAGCAGCAGGTTCTCCGCCACCGTCTCGTCGCTCGGCGAGTGGCTGGTCCCGCTGAGCGGCAGCAGCTCGTGCGGGCGGCCGGCGGCGAGCAGGGCGGCGGAGAGCCGCAGCGCGTGCGCCGGCAGCACGTTGTCGTCGGCCAGGCCGTGGACCAGCAGCAGCGGGCGGCGCAGTCCGGGGGCGTCGGGGATCAGCGAGCAGGCGTCGTAGCGCTCCGGGTGCTCGTCGGGGTGGCCGAGGAAGCGCTCCTTCCAGTGGGTGTCGTACAGCCGGTGGTCGGTGGGCGCGGCCCCGGCGACGGCGGCGTGGAAGACGTCCGGGCGGCGCAGCACGGCCAGCGCGGCGAGGAAGCCGCCGTAGGACCAGCCGCGGATGGCGACCCGGTCGAGGTCCAGCAGCCCGGGGCGGGCCAGGGCGGCCTCCCGCAGGCCGTCGACCTGGTCCTCCAGGGCGGGCGTGGCCACGTCGGCGAAGACGGCCTTCTCCCAGCGCGGGCCCCGCCCGGGGGTGCCCCGTCCGTCCACCACCAGGACGGCGAAGCCCTGGTCGGCGAACCACTGGGAGACCAGGGCCGTCCAGCCGCCGGCGGCGGTGACCTTCTGCATCGCGGGCCCGCCGTACGGGTCGAGCAGGACGGGCAGCGGGCCGTCCCCGGGCCGGTGGCCGGCCGGGAGGAAGAGCGTGGCGCGCAGCTCGCGCGGGCCCAGCCGGAGCAGTTCGGGCCGGGCGGCGAGGACGGGCCGGCGCGCGTGCGAGCGCAGGTCGACGGCGGGGCGCCCGCCCCGGTGGACGGTGGTGTGCCCGCCGGGTGCGCCGGGTGTCCGGGCGGTGTGGACGAGGGTGCCGGCGCTCCGTACGCCGGTGTGCACGCCGGGCGCGGAGCTGAGCCGTACGGCGCCCTCGGCCGGGTCGTACATCCACAGGTGGGTTTCGGTCGGCTCGGTGGAGCCGGTGAAGAGCACCTGCTCGCCGTCGGTACCGAGCACCGAGCGCAGCTGGAGGCCGGGCGGGGTGACGGGCTCGCCGTCCACGGTGAGGTGGCGGGTCCCGCCGAGGTCGGCGGAGTCGACCAGCGCCCCGGCACCGGTGCGGACCGGCAGGCCGGGGACGAGCTCGACCCAGTGCGCGTCCCGCTGCTCGGCGAGCGTCCGGGTGGCGCCGTCGGCCGGGTCGACGGCGAGGGTGCGGACGGTGCGCTGGTCCCGGCTCTGCACCGCGGCGTAGGGGCCGTGGGCGTCCCAGCCGGCGGCGGTCAGGTACTCGTACCCGGCGCGGTCCCAGCGGACCTCGGTGCGCTCCCCGTCGAGGTCCAGCAGCCAGAGCGAGACATCGGCGTTGGCGGTGCCGGCCAGCGGGTAGCGCAGGACGCGCGGCGGCCGGGCCGGGTCGGCCGGGTCCGCCAGGGGGAGGCGGCTGAGCGGGCCGTTGTCCACCCGGGCCGCCAGCAGCCGGGTGCCGTCCGGCGACCACCAGTACGCCCGGGTGCGGTACATGGACTCGGCGGCGACGTGGTCGGGGACGCCGTACGCGACCTCGGCGTGCTCGGGACCGGCCAGGAGGCGGTCCCCGCCGCCGTCCGCGCCGACCACGCGCAGCGCGCCGTCACCCACGTAGGCGATCAGGCGGCCGGTCGGGTCGGGGCGCGGGTCGTAGACGGTGGTGGCGGTCGGTATCCGGCGGACGGTGCCCGCGGCGGGGTCGGCCGTCCAGAGAGCCCCGCCCAGGGCGAAGGCGGCCGTCCGGCCGGCCGGGTCGACGGCGAAGGCGGTGATGCCGGTGGCGTGGACGCGGGACCGCTCGCGGCGGATCCGCTCGGCCTCCGGGAGGCCCCGGTCGGTGTCGCCGAGGGTGGCCGGGTCGGCCAGCAGCCGCTCCTCGCCGCTGTCGGTGTCCAGCGCCCACAGGCAGGTGACCGGGTCGTCGCCGGCCCGGCTGCGCAGGAACAGCACCCTGCGGCCGTCGGCGCAGACGGCCGGGTGAGCGGGCGCGCCGAGGGTGAAGCGGCGGGTGCGGGCGAGTTGGCGGGGGAGGGATTCGGTCGGCATGTCCGACACCCTGACACGCCGGGGGAGGGCGGCGGCTCCGAAGAGGGCGGGTACGGCTCCGAAGAGGGACGGGATCCGAAAAGGGACCGGTACGGATCTTCCGATCCGTACCGGTCCCTCGGTGGTGCTTCGGTGCAGCGTCAGCGGCGCGTCAGTGGACGTCGCCCATCAGCCGGACGACCTTCCTGCGGTACATCCACAGCGCCACACCGGCGAGGATCGCCAGTACGCCCTGGACCGCGAAGTACCCGGTGGAGCCGACCACCTCGTCGCCGAGGACCAGCTGGAAGATGGCCGCGACACAGTCGCCCGCGGTGACCGCGAGGAACCAGACGCCCATCATCTGGCTGGCGTACTTCGCCGGGGCCAGCTTGGTGGTGACGGACAGGCCCACCGGGGAGAGCGTGAGCTCACCGACGGTCTGGACCAGGTAGACCATGGCCAGCCAGAGCGGCGTGACCTTGGTGCCGCCCGAGGCGGCCGCCATCGCCAGCATCATGACGAGGAAGGAGCCGCCGATCATCAGCAGGCCGAAGGCGAACTTCACGGTGGTGCTGGGGTTCTTGGCCTTGCGGGACAGGGCCACCCAGAGCCAGGCGAAGACCGGGGCCAGCGCCATGATGTACAGCGGGTTGAGCGACTGGAACCAGGTCGACGGGAAGTCGAAGCCGAACAGCGTGGACGCGGTGTTCTCGTCCGCGAAGATGCTCAGCGTCGAGCCGGACTGGTCGTAGATCATCCAGAACACGGCGGCGGCCACGAAGAACCAGATGTAGCCGCTCATCTTGGACTTCTCGGCCTCGTCGAGGTCCTTGTCGCGCTTCACCTTGGCGAAGACGAACACGGGGATCGCGATGCCGGCGATGGACAGCGGCCAGATCGCCCAGTCGATGGTGAAGTGGCCGGTCAGCGCGACGACCGCGTAGAAGACCGTGGCCACGGCCAGCCAGAGGCCGGCCTTCTTGAAGATCGCGCTCTTCTCGGCCGCCGAGATCGGCGAGGTCACCACGTCGCTCTTGGCGCTGAGGTGGCGGGTGCCGAGCAGGAACTGGGTCAGGCCGAGCGCCATGCCGATGCCGGCGAGGGCGAAGCCGAGGTGCCAGTTGACGCTCTGGCCGACGGTGCCGATGACCAGCGGGGCGGCGAAGGCACCGAGGTTGATGCCCATGTAGAAGATCGTGAAGCCACCGTCGCGACGCGGGTCGTTCGGCCCGTCGTAGAGGTGGCCGACCATCGTGGAGATGTTGGCCTTGAGCAGGCCCGAGCCGACCGCGATGAACGCGAGGCCGACGAAGAAGGACACGCTCGCCGGGACGGCCAGCAGGAAGTGGCCGATCATGATGATCGAGCCACCGACCGCGACGGTCTTGCGGGCGCCGAGGAAGCGGTCCGCGATCCAGCCGCCCGGCAGGGCGAGCAGGTAGACCATGGCCGTGTACACGCTGTACACGGCGGCGGCGACGGCCGCCTTCATGCCGAGACCGCCCTCCGCGATGGAGGCCGTCATGTAGAGCACCAGCAGGGCACGCATGCCGTAGTAGCTGAAGCGCTCCCACATCTCGCTCATGAAGAGGGTGGCGAGGCCCCGGGGGTGCCCGAGGAAGGTCTTGCCGCTGGGAGAGGCCGGCTTGAGGCCGGCATCCAGGGTCGTAGACGCCATGTGTAGGGGTTCCTTGCCTGACAGCGTCCGCCAGAGGGGGGTGGCGGCGGACGTGGACGGAGCCACTCTACGTGGCGATATTTGCCCTCATCAGATGACAAAACCCGCCAATTAGGTATGGCGATGGTAAAGCTTGCGAGAGATCGGGTCGATCTTTCCATGGCAAGCCCGCATGAATTCCTTCGGATTCAAGATCCAATAGTGAATTCTTCGCCGAACGCGCGGTCGGCCCGGGCTCGTTGAGCGGTGATCGCGCTCCGTATAACGATCACGCTCTGTGAACTACCTCACAGGGCAGTCGCCCCCAACCCGGCGGACTACCATCACCACATGACCTGTGTGCTGCTCGCCGAGGACGATCCGGCGATCTCCGAACCGCTCGCCCGGGCCCTGCGACGCGAGGGCTACGAGGTGCTCGTCCGCGAGGACGGTCCGACCGCACTGGCCGCCGGGCTCACCGAGGAGGTCGACCTGGTCGTCCTCGACCTCGGCCTGCCCGAGATGGACGGCCTGGAGGTCTGCCGCCGGCTGCGTGCCGACGGCAAGAGCTGCCCCGTCCTGGTCCTCACCGCCCGCGCCGACGAGGTCGACACCGTGGTCGGCCTGGACGCCGGGGCCGACGACTACGTCACCAAGCCCTTCCGTCTCGCCGAGCTGCTCGCCCGCGTCCGGGCCCTGCTCCGGCGCGGCAACGTCGACCAGCTCACCACCGGCGCGCACGGCGTGAAGATCGACATCGAGTCGCACCGCGCCTGGCTCGGCGAGGAGGAGCTCACCCTCTCCGCCAAGGAGTTCGAGCTGCTGCGGGTGCTGGTCCGGGACGCCGGCCGGGTGGTCACCCGCGAGGAGATCATGCGCCAGGTCTGGGACACCACCTGGTGGACCTCCACCAAGACGCTGGACATGCACATCTCCTGGCTGCGCAAGAAGCTCGGCGACGACGCGGCCAACCCCCGCTACATCGCCACCGTGCGTGGCGTGGGCTTCCGCTTCGAGAAGAACTAGCCCCCGCGAGGGGCACGAACCACCACGGGGAGCGGCAGCGTGAAGCGCCGGATGATCAACTCACTGCTGGGCGTCGTCCTGGTGGTGGTCGTGGTGTTCTGCGTCCCGCTCGCCCTGGTCGAGAAGCGCACCATCGTGAACTCGGCACAGGACCGGGTGGACGCGGCCGCCGTGCGGGTGCTCGCCCTGGTGGAGAACCGGCTTTCGGCGGGCGAGCCGGTCACCGGCGACAAGTTCGCCAACCAGGTCACCGACGGCCAGTACGTCGAGGTGGACATCCCCGGCAAGCCCGTCGTCTCCAGCGGCGAGCGGCCCGCCGGGACCCATCTGCTGAAGGCCGTCGAACAGGGCGCCAGCGGCGAGACCGTCACCGTCGAGCAGTCCCGGGCCGCCGTCGACCACGAGATCGCCAACATGCTGCTGCTGCTCGGCGTGGTCGCCCTGCTCGCCGTCCAGGCCGCCGTCGCCCTCGCCGTCTGGCAGGCCAAACGCCTGGCCCGCCCGCTCACCGACCTCGCCGAGACGGCCGAGCGGCTCGGCTCCGGCGACCCGCGCCCGCGCGACCGCCGCTACGGGGTGCCCGAACTCGACCGGGTCGCCGAGGTCCTGGACGTCAGCGCCGAGCGGATCGCCCGGATGCTCACCGCCGAGCGGCGGCTCGCCGCCGACGCCTCGCACCAGCTGCGCACCCCGCTCACCGCGCTCTCCATGCGGCTGGAGGAGATCACCGCCGTCGCCGAGGACCCGGAGACGGTCAAGGAGGAGGCGACCATCGCCCTCCAGCAGGTCGAGCGGCTCACCGACGTCGTCCAGCGGCTGCTCACCACCCAGCGGGACCCGCGCAGCCCCACCGCCGTCGCCTTCGACCTGGACGACGTGGTCAAGCAGCAGGTGGAGGAGTGGGGGCCGTCGCTGCGCGACGCCGGCCGGGTGCTCCAGGTGGAGGGTCTGCGCGGGGCCACCGCCATCGGTACGCCCGGCACGGTGGCCCAGGTGCTGGCCACCCTGATCGAGAACTCGCTGATGCACGGCGCCGGACTGATCACCCTGCGGGTGCGGCCCTCCGGGACATCGGTGGTGGTCGAGGTCCAGGACCAGGGCGCCGGGGTGCCGCCGGAGCTGGGCAACCGGGTCTTCGAGCGTGCGGTCAGCGGCCGCAACTCGACCGGCATCGGCCTGGCCGTGGCCCGCGACCTGGCGGAGGCGGACGGCGGCCGGCTCGAACTGCTCTCGTTGAAGCCGCCCGTGTTCGCCATCTTCCTGGGGCGAAGCCGCAGGGACGATTAGCACAGCCTGGGGCGAAGCCGCAGGGACGATTAGCACAGCCTGGGGCGAAGCCGCAGGGACGATTAGCACAGCCTGGGGCGAAGCCGCAGGGACGATTAGCT
>NZ_JBFAJO010000084.1:0-8650 GCF_040655255.1 Kitasatospora sp. NPDC050463 | reverse complement strand
CACAGCCTGGCGCTCAGCCGCAGGGACGACTGGCACAGCCTGGGGCGCAGCCGTGCGGGGCGACTAGGTCCGGCTTCCCCCGCGCCCGCCGGGCCGAGCTGACCGAGGGGCTGCCCACCCGCAGTCCGCGCCGGTCCTGAAGAAGTGAAGAAAAGGGCTTCCTGCCCGCCGGTGCGCCGTGATCGAATACGCGCGGCCGCGCGGGAAGCGCGCCACGGACTCACAGGGGGACCAATGAACAGAACGACCGGCACCGGACGCCTCACCTCCGCCGCCGCGGTGCTCGCCGCGGCCGCGGTGCTCGCCGTGGCCGCGCCCGCCGCCCCGGCCCGGGCCGCCACGCCCAGCGTGTTCCAGCTCGTCAACGCGGCCAGCGGCAAGTGTCTGGACGTCGCCGGCGGGAGCACCGCGGACGGCGCCGCGGTGATCCAGTGGAGCTGCAACGGCGGGGACAACCAGAAGTGGACCTGGGACCGGGGCTACCTGGTCAACGTCCTGAGCGGCAAGTGCCTGGACATTCCGGGGGGAAGCACCGCGTGGGGCACCCAGGCCGTCCAGTGGAGCTGCAACGAGGGCGACAACCAGTGGTGGTCCGAGGAGTCCGACGGCACCGCCGACTCCCCGCGCCGGTTCCCCAACATGAACAGCGGGTTGCTGCTCGACGTGTCCGGTGCCGGGACGGCCGACGGCACCGCGGTGATCCAGTGGGCCCGTACCGGCGGCACGAACCAGGGCTGGCACTACGTAGCCGCCTGACCCACCACAGCCCGGCCGGAGCCACGCCTCCGGCCGGGCTGCCGTCCGTGCACACCACGCCAGCGACCCCGGTGATGTACCCCGGGTTCGTCCGTACCCGCCGTTCCCCGGACCGGGTGCCGTGCTCAGAACAGGGTGCCGTGCTCAGAACCGGGTGTCGCGGACCACGTCCAGGTCGGTGAAGGTCGGCGGTGCGTCGCAGAGCGCGACCATCTCCCGGAAGATCCGGTCGGTCTCGGGCAGTGCGGAGTTCTTCATCGCGTCCTCGTAGGAGGCGAACTCGACGATCTCCACCAGGTGCCGCGGGTCGGCGCGGTCGGTGGCGACCATCGCGTGCCCGACCGTCCGTCGGCCCTCGGTCTGCTCGGCCCAGCTGTCCATGAGCCGGTTGAGGTCGTCCACCCTGTCGGTCTTGCAGTCGATGATCTGGACGAACGCCATGGCGAACCTCCTGGGAACCCCCGGGGCCTCGATCGTTCGCCGGCCGTGCTCGCCCTCGCTCACCACTGTCCTCCCGCGGGCGCGGGCAGGGCAAGCGGGGCGGCCTACTCGGCCTTGGCGTACCGGATCTCCTCGGTGGCCAGCACCAGTTCGGCCTGCGCGACGACCTCGGCGGCCGGCTCGGCCTCGGCGGCCGTCTCCGGGATCGCCTTGAAGACCCACGTCCGGTAGGAGACGAAGCGGAACACCGTCGCCACCGCGAGGCCGACCACCTTGGCGGCCAGCTGCTCGAACGGCGTGTCCAGGCCGAGCACGTACCGGGAGAAGCCCAGCACGCCGGTCTCGATCAGCATCCCGGCGCCGCTGAACAGCAGGAACAGCGTGATCTCGCGCTTGCGGGCGGCGGCGTCGCGGTCCCGGTAGAGCCAGTAGCGGTAGCCGAGGTAGTTGGTCGCGATCGCGACGACCGTCGCCACGATGTTCGACCGCACCGAGGCGAGGCCCAGACCGTTGATGCAGACCCAGAAGAGGGCGAAGTTGACCACCACGCCGCTCAGGCCGACGATGCCGAACTTCACGACCTCGCCCTTGAGCCCGCGCAACTTCTGCGCCAGCGAGGGGGTCGACGCTGCGGTCGTCGCCATACCGGGCTGCCTCCATGTGCCAGCGGACAAGGGGCCCGGAGCGGATGCGCGGCCGGCCCTTGAGCCCTGCGTGCACGCACATGATCGGATCACGCGTACCAGGACCTAGCGGTCCAGGCTACCCGCTTCCGCCGATCGGCTCAGCCCCCAGGGTTCCTCGCCCTCTGGGACGGGCCCGGGGGCGAAGTGGTTCCATGGCCCCCGACCGGCCCGGATATCCTGGCGGGGTGACTTCCCCGGGCAATGCGAATTTTCCAGTGGTGGGCATGATCGGCGGCGGGCAGTTGGCCCGCATGGCACACCAGGCGGGCATCCCGCTGGGGGTCAGGTTCAAACTCCTCGCCGACACGCCCCAGGACTCCGCCGCGCAGGTGGTCGCCGACACCGTCCTCGGCGACTACCGCGACCTCGACACGCTGCGCCGCTTCGCGGCCGGCTGTGACGTGATCACCTTCGACCACGAGCACGTGCCGACCGAGCACCTGCGGGCCCTGCAGGCCGACGGCGTGGCCGTCCGGCCCGGCCCCCAGGCGCTGGTCAACGCCCAGGACAAGGGTGTGATGCGCGCGAAGCTCGACTCCATCGGGGTGCCCTGCCCCCGCCACCGGATCGTCGCCGACCCGGCCGACGTGACGGCCTTCGCCGAGGAGGGCACCGGATATCCGGTCGTCCTCAAGACCGTCCGCGGCGGCTACGACGGCAAGGGCGTCTGGGTCGTCGACGACGAGCAGGAGGCGCAGGCGCCGTTCCTGGCCGGCGTCCCCGTCCTGGCCGAGGAGAAGGTGGACTTCGTCCGCGAGCTGGCGGCCAACGTGGTCCGCTCGCCCAGCGGCCAGGCCGTCGCCTACCCGGTGGTGGAGAGCCTCCAGGAGAACGGCGTCTGCGCAGAGGTCACCGCCCCGGCGCCGGACCTCGACCCGGCCCTCTCCGACGAGGCCCAGCAGCTGGCCCTGCGGATCGCCGGCGAGCTGGACATCACCGGCCACCTCGCGGTCGAGCTGTTCCAGACCCGGGACGGCCGGATCCTGGTCAACGAGCTGGCCATGCGCCCGCACAACTCCGGGCACTGGACCCAGGACGGCGCCGTCACCTCGCAGTTCGAGAACCACCTGCGGGCCGTGCTCGACCTGCCGCTCGGCGACCCGCGGCCGCGCGCCAAGTGGACCGTCATGGTCAACGTCCTCGGCGGCGACTACCCGGACATGTACCACGCCTTCCTGCACTGCATGGCCCGCGACCCGGGCCTGCGGATCCACATGTACGGGAAGGACGTGAAGCCCGGCCGCAAGGTCGGCCACGTCAACGTCTTCGGGGACGACCTCGACGACGTCCGCGAGCGCGCCCGCCATGCGGCCGCCTACCTGCGAGGAACGATCACCGAATGAGCCACCCCCTTGTCGGCATCGTGATGGGCTCGGACTCCGACTGGCCGGTCATGGAGGCCGCGGCCCAGGCCCTCGACGAGTTCGAGATCCCCTACGAGGTGGACGTCGTCTCCGCGCACCGGATGCCGCGCGAGATGGTCGCGTACGGCGAGAGCGCCCACAAGCGCGGGCTGAAGGCGATCATCGCGGGCGCCGGCGGCGCCGCCCACCTGCCGGGCATGCTCGCCTCGGTCACCCCGCTGCCGGTCATCGGTGTCCCGGTGCCGCTGCGTTACCTGGACGGCATGGACAGCCTGCTGTCGATCGTCCAGATGCCGGCCGGGGTGCCGGTGGCCACCGTCTCGGTGGCGGGCGCGCGCAACGCGGGCCTGCTGGCGGTGCGGATGCTGGCCGCGTTCGACCCGGAGCTGACCGAGAAGATGACGGACTTCCAGGCCGAGCTGAACAGCCAGGCCACCGAGAAGGGGAAGAAGCTGCGGGCCAAGGTGGCGGGTTCCGCCTCCTTCGGCTTTGGAAAGTAGTCATATCGGATACAACAGCCTGTATGACCTCTGAGCTGTTGGACTCCGCTGAGCAGCCCGACCCGGCCGACCTGCTGGACCGTGCCCGCGCCCTCCTCCGCGACACCCCCGTGGTGGACGGCCACAACGACCTCCCCTGGGCGATGCGCGAGCAGGTCGGCTACGACCTCGACACGCTCGACCTGGCCGCCGACCAGAGTTCCCGGCTGCACACCGACCTCGCCCGCCTCGCCGCGGGCGGGGTCGGCGCGCAGTTCTGGTCCGTCTACGTCCCCTCGCGGCTGGCCGGCGACCACGCCGTCAGCGCCACCCTGGAGCAGATCGACTTCGTCCGGGCCCTGGCCGCGCGCTTCCCCGACCGGCTCCGGCTCGCGTTCACCGCCGAGGACATCGAGACTGCTCGTGCCGAGGGCCGGATCGCCTCCCTGATGGGCGCCGAGGGCGGCCACTCCATCGACTGCTCGCTCGCCACCCTGCGCGCCCTGTACGAGCTCGGCGTCCGGTACCTGACGCTCACCCACAACGACAACACCCCGTGGGCCGACTCCGCCACCGACAAGCCGGCGGCCCGGGGCCTGACCCGGTTCGGCGAGGAGGTCGTCCGGGAGATGAACCGGCTCGGCATGCTGGTCGACCTCTCCCACGTCTCCGCCGACACCATGCGCGATGCGCTCCGGGTCAGCGAGGCGCCGGTGCTCTTCTCGCACTCCTCCGCACGCGCCGTCTGCGACCACCCGCGCAACATCCCGGACGACGTGCTCGGCCGGCTGGCAGCCAACGGCGGCGTCGCGATGGCCACCTTCGTCCCCAAGTTCATCCTGCCCGCCGCCATCGAGTGGACCGTCGCCGCCGACGAGAACATGCGCGCCCACGGCTTCGACCACCTCGACACCACCCCGGCCGGGATGGCCTGCCAGCGGGCCTTCGAACAGGCCACCCCGCGCCCGGTCGCCACCCCGGCCACCGTCGCCGACCACCTCGACCACATGCGCGAGGCGGCCGGCATCGACCACATCGGCATCGGCGGCGACTTCGACGGCACCGCGTTCCTCCCGGCCGGGCTGGACGACGTGGCCGGCTACCCCAACCTGATCGCCGAACTGCTCGGCCGCGGCTGGTCGCGGAGCGACCTCGGGAAGCTCACCTGGCACAACGCGGTCCGCGTGCTGCGCGACGCCGAGGCCGTCGCGCGCGACCTGCGGACCACCCGCGGGCCGTCCATCGCCACCATCACGCAGCTCGACGGCTGAGCCGGACCGACCCCGCCCCGGCGGAGCGGCCGCCCGGGAATGGCCGGTGGGCCAGGGGTGCTGGGAGTGGTGAGTCAGCGGCTGCGAGGAGGCAGGGCATGTACGGCGACCCGGAGACGGTCCGCAGGATCCTTACCGAGCTGGGCGACACCTGGGCCGTCGTCGGCCTCTCGTCCAACCAGCGGCGCGCCGCGTACGGCGTGGCCGAGGTGCTGCAGCGCTTCGGGAAGCGCATCGTGCCCGTGCACCCCAAGGCCGAGACGGTCCACGGGGAGAAGGGGTACGCGACCCTGTCGGACATCCCGTTCGAGGTCGACGTGGTCGACGCCTTCGTCCGGTCCGACCTCGCCGGCGCGGTGGCCGACGAGGCCGTGGCCATCGGCGCCGGGGCGGTCTGGTTCCAGCTCGGCGTGGTGGACGAGGCCGCGTACGAGCGGGCGCGGGCGGCCGGTCTCGCGATGGTGATGGACAAGTGCCCCGCCATCGAGATCCCGCGCCTCGGGCTCGCGGGCTAGGCGCGCAAGCGGCTCGGGAGGGGCCCGCCGGCCGCCGGACGACCGGCGGGCCCCGGCGCTCCGTCCGTCAGCTCGGGCGGCCCAGCGCCCGGTACGTCCAGCCGGCCGCGCGCCAGGCGGCGGCGTCCAGGGCGTTGCGGCCGTCCAGCAGGCGGCGCTCGGCGACCACCGCGCCCAGCTCGGCCGGGTCGAGGTCGCGGAACTCCTGCCACTCGGTGAGGTGCAGCACCACGTGCGCGCCCTCGGCGGCCTCCAGCGGGGACTCGGCGTAGGCCAGGCCCGGGAACATCTTGCGGGCGTTGTCCATCGCCTTCGGGTCGTACACCGTGACCTGCGCGCCCTGGAGCTGGATCTGGGCGGCGACGTTGAGCGCGGGGGAGTCCCGGATGTCGTCCGAGTTCGGCTTGAAGGCGGCGCCGAGGACGGCGACCCGGCGACCGAGGAAGCCGCCGCCGCACTGCTCGCGGGCCAGCTCGACCATCCGGGAACGCCGGCGCATGTTGATCGAGTCGACCTCGCGCAGGAAGGTCAGGGCCTGGTCGGCACCCAGCTCCCCGGCCCGGGCCATGAAGGCCCGGATGTCCTTGGGCAGGCAGCCGCCGCCGAAGCCGATGCCCGCGTTGAGGAACTTGCGGCCGATCCGCTCGTCGTAGCCGAGCGCGGTGGAGAGCAGGGTGACGTCGGCGCCGGCGGCCTCGCAGACCTCGGACATCGCGTTGATGAACGAGATCTTGGTGGCCAGGAAGGAGTTGGCGGCGGCCTTGACCAGCTCGGCCGTGGCGAAGTCGGTGACCACGAACGGCACTCCGGCCGCGATCGGTTCGGCGTACACCTCGCGCAGCACCCGCTCGGCGTATTCGCTGCGGGAGCCGACCACGATCCGGTCCGGGCGCAGGGTGTCCTGGACGGCGAAGCCCTCGCGCAGGAACTCCGGGTTCCAGGCGAGCTCCGCGCCCGCACCGACCGGCGCCAGCGCGGCCAGCCGCTCGGCCAGCCGGTTCGCCGAGCCGACCGGGACGGTGGACTTGCCGACCACCAGCACCGGGCGGGTCAGATGGGGGGCGAGCCCGTCGATCGCGGCGTCCACGTAGGACATGTCGGCGGCGAACTCGCCCTTGCGCTGCGGGGTGTTGACGCAGACGAAGTGCACGTCGCCGAACTCCGCGGCCTCCTGGACGGAGGTGGTGAAGCGCAGCCGGCCGGTCGAACCCTCGTGGCCCGACACATGCTTGAGCAGCAGCTCGGACAGGCCCGGCTCGTACATCGGCACCCGGCCGGCGGTCAGCGTGGCGATCTTGTCCGGGTCGATGTCCAGACCCAGCACCTCGAAGCCGAACTCGGCCATGGCGGCGGCGTGGGTGGCGCCGAGATAGCCGGTGCCGATCACGGAGATGCGGAGGGTCACTGGTTCCCCTTTGCTGGTTCTCGACCTGGACTGCCGTGGGACGGGCAGGACCTGCGAGCACCGATGCTATCCGCCCGTACCGGCCCGGCCCAGGCAGTCCTGCCTGCACCGATGATCGGGCAGTGCGGGTACGGGCGCAGACCCCCGGGCGTACGCGGGGCGCGATCCGGTGGAACCCCTACGCGCGCGCTGTGACCGGCGGCACAATGCGCGCATGGATCCGAAGCCCGAGAGCACGGACGGACCCCCCGTCGACGAACCGGACCGCACCGACGAACCGCAGCGCGCCGACGAACCGGACCGCGCCGATGGACCCGACCGCACCGATGGACCCGACCGCGCCGCGCGGCTCAGTCTCTTCGAGCCGCGCGATGGCGAGGAACCGCCCGAACCGCCGACCCGGCGCCGCCGCACCCGCCGCGTCCTGCTCTGGACGCTCTCCGTCCTGCTGGTGCTGGTCCTCGGCACGGGCGGCGCCCTCTTCTGGGCGGCCGATCACTACGCCTCCTCCGTCACCCGGATCCCGGACGCCTTCCCGACCGCGCCGGAGTCCGCCCAGCCGAAGCCCGTCCCGGCGAGCGGGCTCAACCTGCTGCTGGTCGGCCTGGACGCGCGCTCGGACGTCCCGACCACCGGCAGCCGGGCCGAGGCCCCGGTCTGGCGGGAGGGCGCGGCCCGCAGCGACACCATGATGCTGCTGCACCTCTCCGACGACCGCCGCAGCGCCTCGCTGGTCTCGCTGGCCCGCGACACCTGGGTGGACGTCCCCGGCCACGGCCGGGCCAAGCTCAACGCCGCCTACTCCTGGGGCGGCCCGGCGCTGATGACCGAGACCGTGCAGAACCTCACCGGCATCCGGATCGACCACCTCGCGGTGGTCGACTGGAACGGCTTCCGTGCCCTCACCGACGCCGTCGGCGGCGTGGACATCGCCATCCCGCGCACCATCGAGGCCGTCGGCGAGGCCCGCGCCTGGGAGGCGGGCACCCATCACATGGACGGTGCGCAGGCGCTGCTCTACGTCCGGGAGCGCTACGGCCTGCCCGGCGGGGACCTCGACCGCACCAAGCGCCAGCAGAACTTCCTGCGCGCGCTGATGCTGCGGATCATGGACTCCGGCACGCTGACCAGCCCGTCCCGACTGGGCGGTCTGCTGCAGTCGGTCGGCGAGGTGGTGAGCGTGGACGACCGGCTCTCCAACACCGACCTCTTCCAGCTCGCCTGGAGCCTGCGCTCGCTGCGCCCCGACGACGTCCGCTTCATGAACGCGCCGTTCGGCGGCTTCGACACCCGGGACGGTCAGAGCGTCGTCCTGCTGGACGAGCGCCCGGCCGCGCAGCTCTGGGAGGCGATGCGAAACGACCGGATGCCGCAGTACTTCCAGGAGCACCGGGCCGGCGACACCCTGGGGGCCGAGGTCGACTGAACCTAGGCAGTCGCAGGTCGGAGCCCTAGGATCTACTTAACGGTAACTAACCACAACTGAGCGGCGAGGCGGGCATCATGGCGGGCAGCGCAGGGGCGTCGGACTTCGATCTCTTCCGGATCTCCGAGGAGCACGAGATGCTTCGTGAGGCGGTGCGTTCGCTGGCCGAGGCGAAGATCGCTCCGTTCGCGGCGGAGGTGGACGAGCAGGGTCGGTTCCCGCAGGAGGCGTTGGAGGCGTTGCGGGCCAATGACCTGCATGCGGTGCACGTGCCGGAGGAGTTCGGTGGTGCGGGGGCGGACGCGCT
>NZ_JBFAJO010000083.1:0-36292 GCF_040655255.1 Kitasatospora sp. NPDC050463 | reverse complement strand
ACGAGGACGAAGTCGCCGACCAACTCCAAGACGCCACCGACGACGAGATGTTCGCCTTCATCGACAACGAACTCTGAACCCCCACACCACACCCGAACTGCCCAGCGCAACCGTGGCTGAGCGGTTCGGGTGGCCAGTGAACGCACCAGGAAGGTCGTGAGGGTCGCGACCAAATGGGGGTGGGTGGGCAGGTTCCCACCCACCCCCCATCTTGCTCCGGCTCATTGGTCGCCAACTGGCCGTGTGAGTTGCCGAGTTACAGACACCCCGCTGTCCCGGCCTGGTCCACCCCCGTCCGCCGCTCCCACCAGGACCGGGCGCTCCGGCCCGAGGACGGTGACGTTTCAGCTCCGACCTCGACTCTCGGCCTCTCCCCCGCGGGTGCGCGAGGTTACCCGGTAACCGTCGCGGCGCCGGTGGTGAACCACCCCCTCACGAGGGGAATCCCCGCAAACCCGGCAGGATCACTGCGGAAGCCGTAAATTCGCTACCACGACTGGTGAATGACGATGCGGTGGGAGTGCTTGTGGGAAGCGGAAAGACCTTTGGGTCGGACACTGGTGTGGGATCGACGATCGCCCTGCTGGAGGCGCAGCTGCCCGCCGTGCAGGAGCGACGCCGCCGGGCGGAGGCGGAGCTCGCCGCCGTCAGCGCGGAGCAGGACGCCATCACCAAGGCGCTGGAAGGGCTGCGGCTGTTGTCCGCCACGCCGCTCGACGGCCAGGGTGAACCGAGCACTCCCACGTTGCCGCCGGCCCCGACCGGGGCCGTGCGGGAAACCGGGGCCGTGCGGGAGACCGGGGCCGTGCGGGAGACCGGGGCAGCGGCCGAGCCGAGCGGCAAGCAGGCGGCGCCCACCCAGGACGGTCCTGTTGCTGCGAGGGCGGGGACCGGTGAAAGGACGGCCGCCAAGAAGCGCCCTGCCAAGAAGGCGGACGCGGCGAAGAAGGTCGCACCCGCACCCGCACCCGCACCCGCACCCGCACGGGCAACGCGCGCCTCAGCCCCCAGCGCGAAGAAGGCCACCGGGCGGGCCGCGGGCACCGGGCCCAAGACCACCACCAAGCGGGTGTCGACGGCCAGGACCACGGCGGCGCAGCCGAGCCCCGCCAGTGGCGAGTCGCCCGTCAAGGCGCCGGCGGCGAGCCCGAAGCGCCAGGTCGCCGGCTCGGACAGCGTCCTGGAGGTGCTGACCCGGGCCGCGGGCCCGCTGCGCGCCCGCGAGGTGACCGAACAACTGGGCCTGGACTCCATCGAGGGCAACATCCACGCGATCCGCGCCAGTCTGGAGCGCCTCGTCAAGGCCGGACGCGCCCACCGACCGGATCGAGGTCGCTACACGGCGAACGGCCAGCCCGAGGCCGGGCGCTGAGCACCTGGGCGTCCTTTGTCGGCCGGCGGCTCGGGTTGGGGTAGTCCTCAGCCCGGCCGGCCGCTGGGGGTGATCATGGCGGTGAGGGCCGTGCTGCTGGCCGCGGACGGCGACGCGGTGCCGGGCGGGCCCGCCACGGCGTGACGACCACGGCCACCGGGCGGACACCGCCGGGGAGTTCGGCCCGTCAACGCCCGGCCGGCGACGTGCCGGAAGCCGGGGCAGCGCTTCGCGGGTAGGTCGCGAGGTGGTCACTGCCCGCCCGCTGGTCGGGCGGTGACACCGCCGACGTGCTCGCGAGCCGAACCATGAAACCCTCGGGCCGCAGAGTGGCGGAATGCCGCACGACCTCTTCCAGCGTCGCGGCCACCGCTTCCCGGTGCGTGGCCGGACGGACCCTGGTACGGCGCGCTGTCAGGAGTCGCTGTCGCCCGAGTTGGAGCGGCGGGACGTCTTCGACACGGCCTTGAAGGCGGCGAGGAGCCCGTCGCGGATCACACCCGCGAACAGCACGGCGACACGCATCCTGTAGCTGCGGGCGTACCGGGCCCGGAGGGAGCTGGTCGACGCCGTGTCCTGGCGGGGTGACGGGTGGCGGGACTCGTTCATGAAGGAACGGTACCCCGGGGTGCGGCATGGTTCCCGCGGCGGGCCGTCGGGACCGGTCTGGGTGCCGGGCTGGTGGAAGCCCCGCTCCGGCACCCACACCCTGCGCCGCTACTCCCAGGAGTCCGAGCGGGTCGTGTCCTTCGACTCACGACGCGCGGACCCCGAGGCGGTCGTACTCGCCGTCCGCCGTCCGCCACGGCGGACCGGCGCGTCTCTCCATCACCGTTCGCGCGGCTGCGCAAGCGCGGGGCGCCTGTCAGTGCCGCCGGATAGGTTCCGGGCATGACCACCGCGAACACCATGACCACCCACCCGAGGACCGTCCGACCCGCCGCTGCCCCGCCGCACTCCACCGGGAGCCGCACCCGGGGCTCCGCCGGTGCCGTCGAGGTCGTCCCCCTGTGGGCCGCACCCTGGTCCCTCGCCGCGCAGAGCTCCGCGAAGCGCTGAGGCACCGGCCGCACCCGCAGACCTGCGGCGCCGCGCCGGGCCGGATCGTTCGCGTTTCCGAGCGGACCGATCCTGACGCCTCATCGACTCCCGGCACCGCCCGGGAGAGCCGCGGGTGCCGGGACCCAGCGTCCGATCGGCCCGGATCCGGTCGTCACCGAGCTCGCGGGCTCCGGCAGCTACCAGCGGATCACCGCGGACACCTGCGACTACTTCGACCAGGAGGTCGGAGGCACCCCGCCCGAACCTCCGGCCGGGACGGCGCCGGTTCAGACGGTCGGCCGCCATCCGAGCGCGGGGGCGAGCCGGGTCGCGATGTCGGTGAGGATCTGCACGTAGTCCCGGTGGCCGAAGGTGAACGGCAGGGCGAAGACGACCTCGTCGACCTCCCGGAACGCGGCGTGGGCGTACAGCCGCTCGGCGATCTCGGCGGACGTCCCCACCAGGTCCGCCGCGAAGACCGTGCGCGCCGGCCCCTGCGGGGCGGCGGTGCGCGGGAGCCGGTTCCGGGCGTAGTCCAGGTACTTCGCGCGCTGCTCCGCCGAGGCGCTGTCGGTGGGGATGACCACCAGCCCCTGGGAGACCCGGGCGCGCCCGCCCTCTGGGTGGTGAGCGCGGAAGGCCTCGATCTGCGAGCGCTGGATCTCGGCGAAGTCCTCCGATTCCTCCGCCCGCACCACGTTGCTGGTCAGCAGGCCGAGCCCCTGCTCACCCGCCCACCGGGCCGAGCGCAGGCTCCCGCCGCCGTACCAGACACGGCTCGCCAGGCCGGGCGCGACGGGCTGGACCCGGTCGGAGTACACCTCGATGCCCTCGACGCCGCTGAACTCGGTGGCGGGCTCGCCCTTCACGAAGCCCAGCAGCCGCCGGACCCGCTCGTAGCCGAACTCCTCGGCCTCGGCGGTGTCCGGATACAGCGCGGGGGCGACCTGGTCCCAGTGGCCCGGCCGTCCGACGCTGATGCCGGGATTGAGCCGGCCGCCGGACAGGATGTCGGTGGTCGCGAGGTCCTCGGCCAGGCGCAGCGGGTTCTCCCATCCCAGCGGGATGACCGCGGTGCCGAGGTGGATGCGGCGGGTGCGCTGCGAGGCCGCGGCGAGCAGGGCGACGGGGGACGATATCCCGTGCTGGAGGTGCCGGTGGCGCACCCAGGCGCTGTCGAATCCCAGCTGCTCGCCGAGCTCGATGAGCTGGAGCGTCGACTCGTGTCCCGGGCCGGGGTCGGCGGGGTCGAACAGCCCGATGGTCAGGAAGCCCAGCTTGCGAAGGGGCTGCGAAGGCGACGGCACCGGTTCCTCCGTTCTGTCCGCGACGGGCTCGGTACGGAGCGGCGCGGTTCGACTGTCGGGGCCCGGAGACCGATCACCGGGCGTCCGGCCACGTTCACATGCGACCGGGAGACGATCAAGAGGCGTACCGGAAACGCCATCGCGAGCAACACGCCCGTGACATCCCCGCAGCAGAATCGAGGCGACAGGGTGCCGGACTGAGTACGGGTACTCATGTGCGCCGGGGAACCCGGCTGGCAGGATCCGCCCTATGAAGAGCGGCAGAGGGGCGCTGACTGCCCTGCATCTCGTCCTGGTCTGGGCGTACATGGCGGCCATGGTGCCGACGTTCGGCTTCGGACTGGTCCTGACGGGGTGGGGTGGCGGAACCGGTGCGACGGTACCGGTCCTCGCGCTGGGCGTGCCGCTGATGGTCGGCCTGCTGGCCACGGCGGGCATACCGGCGCGGACCGTCGTGCCGCTGTGCGGCTCGGGGCCGAAGCGGCTGGGCTGGGCGGTACTGGTCGCCGTCCTCGGCACGCTCGGGGTCCTGGCAGGTCTGGCCGCCTACGCCGGGAACGTCGACCTGGGGAGCGCCGGCGCCCGGATCGCACTGACGGGGATGCCGTACGCGCTGGCGGCGGCGTTCTTCGTGCCGAGCCGACGAGTGCGGCTCGGGGCGCTGGCCGTGCTGGCGGCCGCGGTGGCCTACGTGGGATTCGTCGGCCCGGCACAGGCGCAGCAGCGCCAGCACGAGAGGGAGGTCGCGCGCTACCGGGAGCGTCCGGAGCTGCTGTACCTGGGCGCCGCACCGGCGGGGATGGAGGTGTCCCGTGCCGAGGCGGGCCCCGGCTTCTTCACCGTCGACTACCGCCCCGTCCACCAGGGAGCGGAGCCCGGGTACGCGGGCCTCACGGTGCGCCCGCCGTTCACGCCGGCCCCCCGATGCCCCGAACCCGCGGAGGAGGGCGTCACCTGCGCGGTGGACGCGAGCGGCGAGATGCTCACGGTCCGTGAGTTCTCCGGTGGCGTCCGCGCCGTCACCCTCGTCCGCCGCTACCCGGACAGGGATGTCGAGGTCTCCAGCCAGACGCTCGACGAATCCGGGCTGCGCCACCTCCTGGACACTCTGCACCCGTTGTCGGACGCGGAGCTGGAGACGTTGATGCGGGAGCAGAAGATCGACCACCAGAACTGAGCCGGGTGCGCTGCGGAGTTGCGTGACCACCCGCCCTTCACACCACGATGCCGGTGCGCCGGGGCAGCGCGGCCGGGCCCGGCGGGCACGACGGTCGGTGCCGTGCCGCGCTCCTGCGGGGGCGGGCGCCTTTCCTGGTGACGCCCGCCCCCGGAGGCCGGCGTCAGTAGACCAGGATGTCCCAGTGGTTGCCCTCGTTGCAGTACAGGTTGCCCGAGGCGGCCTTCCACTGCGGGTAGCCGTCGCCCCGGTAGCCGATGTAGGTGAAGCTGTTCTGGATGTAGCCGTCGATGCAGGAGTTGCGGGAGATGTCGACCTTGTAGCCGTTGTAGTGGCTGTACGTCCCGGAGGCGTGGCCCACTTCGGTGCCGCCCGTGATGTTGATGGCACAGCCGCTGGACTGCTTGAGGGTGATGATCGTGCTCACCGTGCCGGAGTTGATCTGCTCGAACGAGGTGCAGGTGGAGTTGGATCGGGTGGTGCAGCCGCCGCTGGAACTCCAGGTGATTCCGGCGCTCCTGAACTGGGCGGCGGCCGTCGACTGCGACAGCTTGGTACCACTGGCGCCGGCCGTGGGCGCCGCGACGGCGAGCCCGGCCATGGCGAGGACGACGACGGTGACTGCGGTGCGGGGCTTCATCTGCTCTCCCGGTGAGGGCGGTGGACCTCGGACTGGGGAAACCGTGCGGGAAGCGGTAAGCCACCAGGATCGCCCGACACCGTCTATGCGGGTAGACCCCGTCTGTGAATTTCGGGTGGCGGCCAGGTATCCGAAGAGCGCAGACACCCCCGCGATGTCCGCGAGGCCCTCCGGCGGCCCGGCGGGGACGGTGCGGGACCGCTTTGAACCCGTCGGCGGGGTGCGGATACGGTGGTGCGTGCCCGGCCTTCGGAGGCGGGTGGTGAGGGCCGAGGGGCCTGCGGCTGGTCCGGTCCGTGACGCTGCCGTGGATGGAGGCCCCGGGCACCGAGCCCGGACAGCGTGGTACTTGAGAGGACGTGACAGATGGCCAGGGCCACCGCACGGCACATTCTGGTGAAGACCGAGACGGAAGCGTTGCAGCTGAAGGAGCAGATCGCGAACGGCTCGGACTTCGCCGAGCTGGCCAAGAAGCACTCGTCGTGCCCCTCGGCGCGCGACGGTGGCGACCTGGGCGCGTTCGGTCCGGGACAGATGGTGCCCGAGTTCGACAGGGTCGTCTTCTCGGCCCCGGTCGGTGAGGTCCAGGGACCGGTGAAGACCCAGTTCGGGATGCACCTGCTGGAAGTGACCAGCCGCCAGGACTGAGGCCGCAGCCCCGCCCGCACGACGGCGAAGCCCTCGCACTCGGAGTGCGAGGGCTTCGGGCCTTCAGGCCGGTCGCGCCGCTCGGGTCAGTGCGCGTTGGTGTAGAGGTAGCCGCCGGTGTCCCAGTTGTAGACGGCGAGCTTGATGGTCTTGCCGGCGTCGGAGCGGCCGTTGTCCACGGCCCCCCAGTAGCCGTCGCCCTCGTAGATGGTGGCGGGGACCCCGGACCAGTCCCAGCCGCTGCCGTTCCACGTCAGGATCCACAGGTTCTGGCCGTAGTGGGTGGTGTTGAGGAACGCGTCGACGTACTCGTGGCCGTCGCTCCCCCAGTACACGTTCATCTGCGCGTACTCGCCGCTGGCGCTGACGGCGTCGCACCAGTGGTAGTAGGAGGTCGCGCAGGGGACCTGGGAGTCGACCTGCCGCGTGGCGGCGGAGGCCGGCGCGGCGCCGGCGAGGGTGGCGCCGACGAGTGCCGCGCCCGCCGCGAGGACGGTCAGTGCCTTGCGAGTTGCGGGGATGGACATAGCTGTTCTCCTGTCAGGGTGCGATGGCCTCTCGGTGGTGGTGCCGGAGGACAAGGAGAGCAGCCGGCGCCGTCCGGTGGGGCTGTCAAGGCGGCGCCGACGGCGGGATTGTCCGGCGCGGGGCGGGTAGGGGGCCGATCGCCCTGTCTTGACGGCCGGCGGACCCCGATCCGGCACCGGGCGACACCTGGCCATCGGTACCGGAGGGCGGTACCGTCGTGGCCATGCCAGCCTTGAATGTCTCGTTCACGGAGGCCGAGCTGACCCGGATCCGCCGAGCGGCGGCCGGCCTCGGCCTCCCGGTCAAGCGCTTCGTCCACATCGCTGCCCTCGACCGGGCGCTGGCCGTCACCCTGGAGGCGGGCTACCGGCACATGAGCCGCTCGCTCGGGTGCGGGGAGGAGACGGCGCTCGCGGACCGCGCCACCTACTTCGCCGTCAGCGCCATGGAGGGAAGCCTGTGACCACGCTCCGGCGCGGAGACGTGATCGTCGTCGGGCGCGACGGCATGGGCGGGATGTGGGTGGTGATCTCCAACGACACCCGCAACACCGTCCTCGACACCGTCGTCGTCGCCCAGATCGGCACCGGCTCCGACGAGTGGCCGACCGCCGTGTCCATCGGCGACCACCAGTCCTGTGCGGTGGACGACGTCGCCGGCCACGTCCTCACCGACTTCGTGACCACCATCCGCCCCGGCCTCTACGACGTCGAGGTCCAGGAGAGCCGACTCGACGAGCGGACGATGAACGCCGTCAGCGAGACGCTGCGGCTCGCCCTGCCCTGAGCCCGCCGGGCTCGCACGGGACTCGACCTCTCCGGTCGCGGCCGGTCACGGCCCTGCCGACGGACCGGATGAGCCAGGGTCAGCCGGTGAACCGGGCCGCCGCCAGCGACGGTTCACCCCCGACGACGCAGTTCCGCACCGCTCGCGCCCGCCTGACGTGGCGTCAGAGCAGCTGGCAGCAAGGCAGCCGACGGCCGCACCCGGTTCGGCGGAACCGGCCGGGAGGGGTGCTGCGTCGAAGTGTCCGAGGGCGCGCCGGTTCGGCGGCCGCACGACGGACAGGGGCCGTGTCGGTCATGGGAATCGTGATCCTGCTTCTCGTCCTCGCCGGCGGGGCCGGCCTGGTCCTGTCCGGCGTCGACAAGCTGAACACCGCGGTGCCCACCTGCTACGGCCGGCCGATGGTGCCGGGTGACATCTGCCACCCCAAGGTCACCGGCTCGATCTCCGAGGGGATGCCCGCACCGCACGACACCACCTACCGGGAACAGCTGGACAGTCTGACCAGCGGAGGCCTGACGTCGATCGTGCTGGGTGTGGTGCTCGTGGTGCTCGCGGCGGTGATCGGGATCGGCTGGGCGGCGGCCGCCGGCCGCGATCGGCAGCCGTGAAGCGCACCACCTGGTGGAGGTGTGTGCCGTCCCGACGGGAGACCGGACAGTACCGCCCGTGGGCGAGGCGCGGCTGCGCGGCCGGGTCGGCCCGCCCGCGCCCCGGTCGTCGGGGGCGTTTTTGGCGAGCCCCTTTCCTGGCGAGCCGTCCCTGTGTACCCCCGTCAGCGGTGTTGTCGTGAACGCTGAAGTATTCGGACGCTGAGCGGTCAACCACGAATCAGCACCGGTCGCCTCCTGTACAGCATCGGCCAACCGCCCGCCAGGGACCGGCAGTCCGGGCAGGCTCGGATCCGTGACCGTTGCAGACCTCGGGGCCGTCGTTCCGGCAGTGCTCGCCCTTCCCATCGGCTTCGTCGCGGCCTGGTGGACCAGGCGCTCCGGTGAGCGGGCCGCAGACGCGGCACTGAGCGCAGGACGCAGCCAGGCGGGTGCCGCCATCGCCGCGGTCCACGTCCAGGTGCGGAGTGAGCAGGAGTTCAGGCGGCAGGACGTACTGGCCGAGGCGTCGTTCGCCTTCCTCCGTGCGGCCGACGCGTTGGTCGCGACGGTCCGAAGGCTGTCGAGCGTAGACCTCGATCAGCGTGGTGCACAGCTCACCGAGCACGGCAGGGCCATGGAGTCGGCCTTCGGGGCGCTGGAGGTGCTGGCCTCACCGGAACTCTCCTCCCCCGCCGAGCAGTTGCTGGACCGCTGCCGGTCGCTGGAGAGGCTGGCCCTGGACCGGGCCGTGCTTCGCCCCGCCGTGGAGGCCCTGGAGTGCGGCTGGTGCGATGACGACACGGAGGACTGTGACCATCCGCAGCATGGAGCGGCGTGGGTCGCGTGGTGCCTCCTCCAGGAGTGGCCGGACAAGAGGTTCGAGGAGAGGCGTGGGG
Source organism: Kitasatospora sp. NPDC050463 (assembly GCF_040655255.1). Lineage (NCBI taxonomy): Bacteria > Bacillati > Actinomycetota > Actinomycetes > Kitasatosporales > Streptomycetaceae > Kitasatospora > Kitasatospora sp. NPDC050463. The sequence goes on along the minus strand of NZ_JBFAJO010000083.1, from coordinate 27,304 downwards.
AAAGGGACCTGTTGGAGTTCTGCCTTCTGGAGAGCGAGTGCCTGTCGGGTGACGAGGTCGTCCGGGTTCTCGCTCTGGCGGACCGCTGCCCTCCGTCCTGGTCGGCCATGGCCGGTGGCCTCACCCGTGACCCGCTCATCGAACGTGTCACCTCCCTGCGCGCTGAATTCCTGGAGGCCGCGCGGTCCGCGTGTTCGCACCTGTCCGTCACCGGCAGGGCGGCCTGAGCCCTCGCGCTCGGCCGCACGCGGGGGCCGCGCCCCTGGCCCCGGCCCCCGGACAGCGGCCGCGCGGACGGGCCCGGGGGTCGGGGGCCGGCGGCCGGCCGGCTAGCGGGCCGTCGCTCCCGCCGTGGCCGCTGCTTGGCGGTCCGACCGTGCGGGGGCCGGTACCGAGGCCTTGCGCGCGTGCAGGACGGTGCCGCCGAGCGGTAGCGGCGAGCCGTCCACGAGTTCGAGGCCGGCGTCGGCCAGCAGCCGGGCGAAGTGGTCGGCGCGGCGTTCGCGGCCGCCGGTGTTGCACATCATGTGGAGGTCCCACGCGGTGGCCAGCGAGGTCGAGCCGTCGGCGGGCAGCACCCGCTCGACGATGAGCAGGTCGGCGTGGGCGGGCATCGCGCGGGCCACGTGGCGCAGGATCTCCCGGCAGCGCTCGTCGCTCCAGTCGTGCAGGACCCGGGAGAGCAGGTAGACGTCCGCGCCCGGCGGTACGTCCGCGAAGTCGCCCGTCAGGTACGTGCAGCGTCCGCCGCAGCCCGCCGTGTCCAGCAGCCTGCGGGCGGCGGCGACGGCGTGCGGGCGTTCGAGCAGGACACCGCGCAGGCGCGGGTGCGCGGCCAGGACGCGTCCGAGCAGTTCCCCGTCCCCGCCGGCGATGTCGACGACGGTGCCGGGAACGGGCGCCCGGCCTGCGGCCGCGAGGGCCGGATGGGCGGGAATCGGCTCGAACATCCGGGAGCTCGCGGCCATCGACCGGTCGAAGAGCTCCGCCAGTTCGGGGTCGCGGGCGAAGTGGTCGAAGTGGTTCTCGCCGAAGAGGTGGTCGAAGGCGGCCTGGCCGGTCCGCACGGTGTGCCCGAGTTCCGCGAAGGAGCGGTAGAACGGACCGCCGTACATCAGTGCCAACGGCCGCATCGACCCCGGGGCGTCCGTCCTCAGGAGCGCCCCGGTCCCGGTGAGCCGGAAGCCGTCCGGGTGGTGCGCCACCACGTTCAGCATGACGAGGTAGCGCAGGAGGGTCGCGAGGCTCTGCGGGTGGGCGCCGACCCGGTGTGCCAGCGCCTCGGCGCTGGTCCCCGTGCCGGTGTCCAGGGCGTCGGGCACCCCCAGACGGGCGAACACCGTAAGGGCCTGGGTCGTCCAGGCTCCGGTGAGCAGGTGCAGGAGCGTTTCGGCTTCGCGGTGCGGTTCGGCGGGCCCGTGCGGTTCGGCTGGCCCGTGCTGGTGGCGCTGCGCCGGGACCTCGCCCGGCAGGCCCTCGTGCTCGCCCGGGTGCTCGCCGAGGTGTGCGGCCAGGGTGTCCGGGTGGGCGCCCGCCACATGGAGCTCCAGCCGTCGGTACCCGGTCCGCGCCCCGGCGGGAGCGGTGAAGTAGAGGACGGTGCCGTCCTCGTGCGGGTTGTGACCGCCGCCGTCGGGGCGCGCGCCGTGCCGGGTGAGGAGTGCGCACAGGCCGTCCAGCACGAGTGGGTCGGCGGACCCGACCTCGAAGGCGAGATGTGCCTCGTGCTGTGCGGCACGCTCGTGCGCGGCGATCGGGGCCAGCTCGGAACCCGGCGGGACGGTCAGCGCGAACACCTCGACCACCCGGGGCTCGCCGCGCGGACCGTGCAGCGGCGGCCACAGGATGGCGACGTCCAGGCCCGCCGCGTCGTGCCCGTGCCGAAGCGCCAGCCGCTCACGGACCACGGTGCTGGGCGTCGGTGGTGCGTCGGTGGCCAGGCCGCAGGCGGCCAGTTGGTCGTGCAGTGCCTCCTGGTCCGGCGGAAAGACGAGCACCGCGGCGTGCGCGAAGGTGCAGTGGTCCGCCAGCGCCCGCAGCCGCGGTCCGCGGAGGCCGGGCAGCAGGAGCCGGAGCAGCTCGGTGCTGTCGTGCTCCCGGACGAACGCGGCCGCCGCGAGAAGGCGGACGGCGTCGTCGGCGTCCGGGGGCGTCGTTGTGGTCGGCATGGTGCGTGTCCTTGTCAGGGTGTGCGGGAGTCCGGCCGGCAGCGGGCAGCAGGCAGCCGGACGGAGTGGGGCGGGCGACTCAGACGCCGGTGTAGTTCTCGGCGAACCAGTCCTGGTGGGTGCGCGAGGTACGCAGCGATTCGAGGCGCGAGAGCCGCAAGGATTCGTGAAAGAACGATTCGCCTTCCGGGGCGGAGGGCTCCCGGTGCAGCAGCCGGATCATCCAGTGTGAGAACTCCTGCGCCCGCCAGATGTGGGCCAGGGCCTCCCGTGAGTACCGCTCCAGGGCTGCGGCGTCGCCGTGCGCGAGGTCGGCGATCAGGGCCTGGGCGAGCAGTTCCGCCTCCAGGACCGCGAGGTTGGCCCCCTTCGCGGCGGACGGACTGATCAGGCTCGCCGCGTCCCCCGCCAGGAGGAGCGATCCGTGGCGCAGCGGTTCGATGACGTCGGACTCGAAGTCGACGACCCCGCGGTGGAGGATCCGACCCCGGTTCAGCGGTCCGTGCTCCGCGGCGTACATCCGCGTTTCGAGTTCATCCCAGATGTGCTCGTCGGACCGGGCCGCGGCCGCGGTGCCGCGTTCGCACTGCAGGTAGTAGCGCGTGACCTCCGAGGTGCGGGCCATGTGCCCGGCGAAGCCCCGGTCGTGGACCGCGTAGCCCACGGCGTCCAGGCTCGGTGGCGCCTGGGCGAGCAGGCCGAGCCAGGAGATCCCGTGGTCCCGGCGGTGGCGCAGGGCTCCGGGCGGCAGGGACCGCCGGGCCGCACCGTGCCGGCCGTCGCAGCCGGCCACGTACCTGGCCCGCCACCGGCCGGGGCGGCCGTCCGCCTCCCGTACGGCCACGGACGGACGGGAGGTGTCCGCGTCGTGCACGGCCAGGGCCTCGGTCCCGAAGTGGATCCGCCCGCCTGCCTCCAGGTAGTGCGTCAACAGGTCGGTGACCAGGTCCTGCTGGGGGTAGACGGTGTGCCGCTCGCCCCGGCCGAGGCCGCCGTAGTCCAGGCGGAAGCGGCCTTCGGCGGTGCGGAACTCGCAGGTGCCGTGCTGCCTGCCATGCCGGTGCAGGCCCCCGGCCAGGCCGTGGCGGTCCAGGATCCGTACGGTGTTGGCCACGAGGAAGCCGGCACGCGCCCGGGTCTGGACGTGGCTGCGGTCGGCGCGCTCCAGGACCACGCAGTCGATCCCGCCACGGTGGAGCAGGTTCGCTGCCAGGAGGCCGGCGGGGCCGGCCCCGAGGACCACCACGTCGGCCGACTGCGCTGCTTTTCCGGTGCTCTGACTGTTCGTCACAAGAAGTGGATCATAATCACCGATATGCGCCCGCCAGGGTGCCAGTAACCCGAATTGACTAATAGGAGGACAATCCTTTCCTCGGTCGCCGAGGTCGGCCGACCGTCGCCGCGTTCGCGACCGCCGTCATCGCCGCCCGCGACGGCCCGCCTGCCCACGCCCGCCCGCAGGGCGACCCCGACCCGTGCCGGCCCCCACCCGCGGGCCTGGCGCCGGTCGGCCCGGTGGATCCCGTAGGGTCGACCAATGGCGAAGTACTTCGACGTGCACCCGCAGACCCCCCAGGCCCGGACCATCGGCACCGTGGCCGACAGCCTCCGCTCCGGCGCCCTCATCGCGTACCCGACCGACTCCTCCTTCGCACTGGGCTGCCGCATGGGCAACCACGAGGGCCTCGACCGGATCCGGTCGATCCGACGGCTCGACGACCGGCACCACTTCACCCTGATGTGCGAGAACTTCGCCCAGCTCGGGCAGTTCGTCCACATCGACAACGCCGTCTTCCGCGCGGTCAAGGCGGCGACACCGGGCAGCTACACCTTCATCCTCCCCGCCACCAAGGAGGTCCCGCGCCGTCTGATGCACCCGAAGAAGAAGACGGTGGGGGTCAGGATCCCCGACCACGTCGTCACCCAGGCCCTGCTCGCCGAACTCGGCGAGCCCCTCCTCTCCAGCACCCTGCTCCTGCCCGGGGAGGAGGAGCCGCTGACCCAGGGGTGGGAGATCAAGGAGCGGCTCGACCACGTACTGGACGCCGTGGTGGACTCCGGCGACTGCGGGACGGACCTGACGACGGTCGTCGACTTCTCCGGCGGCGCCGCGGAGATCGTCCGACGCGGGGCCGGTGACCCCGCGCGCTTCGAGTGACGACACGGTCCGGCTGAGAACGCCGAGAATGCCGTCGGGCCGCCGAGGCCGGAGTCGCCGGCCGCGCCCACGACCTCCGTGCGCCCGGCCGGGCGGCGTCCCCCCGCTGTGACCCGCTCCGGCCGGTGGCGGGCCGGCCGGTGCCGGGCCGGCCGGTGGCGGGCCGCTCAGCCCTCCCGCACCCAGGGCCGCAGCTTCTCCGGGTTGCGGACCGCCCAGATGCGGGTGACGCGACCGTCGGAGACGTCGAATGCGGCCACGGTCAGGACGACGCCGGCGCGGTGGGCGACCAGACCCGGCACACCGTTGACCGACCGTTCCAGGAGTTCGAGCCCCGGGGCCTTGTCGGCGATCGCGACCATGTACTGGGCGATGCGCGCGCCACCCTCGACCGGGCGCAGGACGGTGCCCACCATGCCGCCGCCGTCCGCGGTCATCACGGCCGCCGGATCGAGGAGGGCGACCAGGGCCGCGATGTTCCTGCTCCGCCACGCCTCCTTGACGTCTCTCACCACGGCGGCCTGACCGGTCGCCGGCACCGGAGCACGCTCGGCGCCGACCCGGCGCCGGGCCGAGGAGGCCAACTGCTTGCAGGCGGCGGGGGTGCGGTCGAGGACGTCGGCGATCTCCGTGAACGGGTAGCGAAAGACGTCGTGCAGGACGAACGCCACCCGCTCGGCGGGCGTCATCGACTCCAGGACGACGAGGAAGGCCATGGACACCGACTCGTCCAGGACGACCTGGTCGGCGGGGTCCGCCACGCCGGCCGGCCCGGCTCCGCCCGGCTGGTCCCACTCGGTCCGGTCGGGCAGCGGCTCGGGCAGCCACGCGCCGACATAGCGTTCACGGCGGGCCCGCGCCGAGCCGAGCACGTCCAGGCATATTCGGCTGGTCACCGTCGTCAGCCAGGCACCCGGCGAGAGGATCTCCTCCTGCCGGCTCCGCGGCAGCCGGTACCAGCGCGTGTAGGCGTCCTGCACGGCGTCCTCGGCCTCGGTCACCGAACCGAGCAGCCGGTAGGCGACGTTGATCAGTTGTCGCCGCTCGCCGGCCATGCCGTCCGGTGCCGTGCCGGCCCCTGCGGTCCGCATGATTCCGCTCGCCCCCTCGCCTTACCTTTCGCGAGCCCGTGTCGTCGGGCTGGTGAGACCTTATCGATCTACTGCCCGAGGGCGGACAAGGGGACTGCGACATGGCCACTCAGGTGACGACGACGGCGAAGGCTCGGCGAGGCGCCTCGTTCCTGCGGGTCGCGATCGGCCTGCAGACGTTGACGATCTTCCTCCAGGCGGTCTCCGCCGGGCTGCTGCTGACCGCCTCCTACGGCGAGACGCTGCACAGCGTCGGAGCCCGGGTGATGTACGGGGCGTCGATGCTGTACGTGCTCGCGGCGGTGCTGGCGTGGAAGCCGGGCGGCGGCTCGCCCCGACCCGTCTGGTACGCGTCGGGCTTCCTCGTCCTCGCATCGGTCCAGGTCGTGCTCGGCGTCGCGCACGTCCCGGCGGTCCATCTCCCCCTGGGCGTCGTGATGTTCGCCCTGAGCGTGCTGGCCCTGGCCCGACGCTGAGGCCGCCATCAGGTCGGCGGCCACCGGTGGGGCGGAGCCGCCCCGGGCGGGGCGGGGCCCGGCGGGGCGGAACGGAAGCCGGGTTCCGCCCCGCCGGGCGGGCGGGGACGTTACGAGATCCGGGCCCAGGAGCTCCAGCTGCCGTCCGCGGCGTGGCGCCGGGCCCAGAGGCGGTCGTCCGTGCCCTTCGCGCCGATCTCGAACTGGCCACCACCCATGTCGGAGGCGAGGATGCCGACGCCACCGGTCAGGTAGCCACCCAGCGAGCTCCAGGAGCTCTTCTTACCGGAGGCGCTGCTCGATCGCGTCCACACGGCGTGGTCGGTACCGATGACGAACACCATCCGGCGGCCGTCCCGGTAGGCGTACTCCGCCATACCGGGCTGGCCGTACTCGGCACCGCAGAGGTACTCGCCGCCCCAGGCGGGGCTGGTGCAGTGCATCGGCTCCGCGGACGCTTCGGCGGGCGCCGCCGTCAACGCGACCCCGGCGAGAACGGTGGCGGCCACCACCGTCTTGATCTTCTTCACGAGCACTCCCTCAGTCGGTGCGACCCGAGGCCGCCCATCCACCGGGCGGCCCCTTCAGTTGAAGTGACGGATACTCGGGATCAACGGGTTCACCGGGAGCGACGGGAGCACTGGGAGCGCCGGGCGCATCAGGAGCACCGGGCCCGGCGGGCGGCGCCGGACTCGGACGCGTCGGTGGCCCAGTGCCCGAGCCGGCTCGACTGCCGCGCGGCGGGCGGGATCAGGGCCGCGGTCGACGGTGGCCGCCACGCAGGACCAGGACGGGCGTCCGGTCGTCGTAGGCGCCGCAGGCGGTGGCCGACCACGGTGACCACTGCTGCGGGACGGCGTAGTACGGCACCAGCACCGGGCCGCCGCCCCGTCGGCGGGCCCCGGCCGGCAGCAACGCGGGCAGCACGTCCGGGCTCTGGCCCGCCAGGATCGCGTTGCGGCAGGCCGCACAGGCCGGTCGCCGCTCGGCGGCGGCCTCCCGGGCGCCGACAGTGGGCCGGCGGCGGGACCTGCGGCCGGCCTCGGACGACTTCGGCGCCGGGCGGACCGCGTCACCGTGCAGCGGATTGTAGAAGCAGCGGACCGCGAACGGTCGGGGACGTCCGCCCGCGTGCGCCGTGTGGGCGGCGGCCAGCCGCTCGACCGCCTGTTCGGCGAGCACCACGGCGGCGGTCAGGTCCGGCAGGTCGACGGCCTCGTCCAGCAGCCGCCCCGCCGCGTCGTACGCCTCCAGCGCCCAGAGGTAGTTCCGGCGGGCAGCGATCTCCTCCGGTGGGAGCCGCAGCTCGGCCGTCCGCAGGACGTCGCCGGCCGCCGTGACCCGTTCGGCGGCGATCTCCGCCAGCCGGTCGCGGAGCACCTGCCACTCGCGCAGCACCATCTCCCCGGCCTGCTTCGACTCTCGGCGGCTCGGCGGGCGCGGACCCTGCTCCTCAGGTCGGAGCAGACGCAGGAACCACCAGCGGCGAAACACCTGACCCCCTCTGCGGTCCCGGCCGGACGGACCAGTCGCCCTGGAGCGCGAACCACCGGACCCAGCCTAGCCACCGCGGCCCCGAGGTGACCAGGGCGGCGACAGGCGGTGCACCAGCGCTCAGCGGCCTCGTGGAGACCTAGACGGCGCCCTCCGGAACGGGAGTCCGGGATCGCGGGTGATCCCGGTCGTCCGCCGGGGCGGCGGCCCGCAGCGCCGCCTCGACCTGGCGGTTGCTGGTCATGGTGGCCGTGACGGCGGTCATGATGAGAAGGAGGCCGGCGGCGGCGTAGAGCGGGGTGCGTACGTCGTAGGCGGTGGCCAGCCAGCCGCCGAGGAAGGCGCCGAACGGGGCGGCGCACATGGCGAGCATGCGGGAGGTCGAGGCGACCCGGCCCATCAGGTGGGCGGGGACGATCGCCTGCCGGAGGGAGGGGCCGAGCACCATCGTGGCGCCCATGCCCGCTCCGCAGACGGCGAGCGCGAGGCCCGCGATGTACGCGTTCGGGGCGATGGCAAGGCCCAGGACGGCCAGCCCCTCGACCGCGGCCGTGCACGTGAGCGCGGTGCCGGTGCCGAGTCGTCGGCCGAGGAAGGAGGCGATGGCCGCGCCGAGCAGTCCGCCGGTGGCCTCCGCCGTGAGGAGCAGGCCGAAGCCGAAGGTGCCGATGCCGAGCCGATCGTGCGCGAAGAGGGCGAGTACGGTCTCCACGGCGAGGAAGGCGATGTTCCCGACCGCCGGACGCAGCGCGAGCCCGAGCAGCAACTGATCCCGGAAGACGTACGAGGCGCCGGCCCGCGCCTGCCGCAGCAGCGACTCACGGGCCTGCGGGACGGGCCGGGGTACAGCGGGCAGCGACCGTACGAGCAGTGCGGAGAGCGCGAACGACACCGCGTCGGCGAGCAGCGGAACCGCCCGCCCGAGGGCGAGCAGGGCACTGCCCGCAGGCGGCCCCGCGAAGCCGGACGCGGCGGTCTGGGCGCCGCGCAGGCGGGAGTTGGCGCGCTCCAGGAGTGCGGGGTCGCGACCGAGGAGGTCCGGCAGATAGGCCGTGGCGGCCGTGTCGAAGAAGAGTCCACCGAGGCCGAGCAGGAAGGCGACGGCCGCGAGCAGCGGAATGCTCAGCACGTCGAGCGCGGCCGCTGCCGCCGGTATCGCGAGCAGCGCCGCACGCGCCGCGTCCGTGACCCACATCGTGCGCCGACGGTCCCAGCGGTCCACCAGCGCACCGCCGAGCACGCCGAAGAGCAGCCACGGCAGCGTCCCGGCGGCCGTGACGACGGCGAGCGCCATCGGATCCCGCGTCAGCGTCAACGCGAGCAGCGGCAGCGCGGCATGCGACACCCCGTCACCGAGCGAGGACACCGTCTGCGCGGTCCACAGCCGCCCGAACCCGGTCGGCAACTTCCCAATATCCGAAGTCACTTGGCCTCCCCTTCGGCCTGCTCGCGCGGTGCCGGGTGGAACAGGGCGAAGACGAGTGACGCGTCCGGCAGCGATGGATCGGACAGCTCCCGGTACTCGTTCGCCAGTGCCTGCAGCCGCGCCCCCAGCTCGGCGAACTGCTCCTCGGTGAGTCGCAGATGCGCCATCCGTACGTGCCGCTCGCCGTCCGGCGGCGCTGCCTCCAGGTCCGCCACCGCGTGCCGCATCAGAATGTCCGGCTCTCCCTCGCCCCGATCCGGCAGGACGATCGCCCGCGCGGCCATGGCGTAGTACCGCTCGTTGACCCCCCGGACCTTCCGCGTTCGGACCACCTTCACCAGGCCGGCCCGTTCGAGCAGCCGTACGTGGTAGCTGGAACTCCCCTTCGCAAGTCCCACTCGCTGGGCGATCTGGGTGATCGTCGCGGGCTCGAAGCGGAGCACGGCCATGATGCGGTGACGCGTGAGATTGGAGACGGCGCGCAGTTGCTCGTCAGTGGTGACGTGGAACGCCTCGGGAAGATCATCGGTAGGCATGTCTCTAATGGTCAACACTTCTTGACCATTAGGCAAGGGGTTTGTTCGAACTTCCGGAAATCCGCGGTCCGCCACGTGCGGCCGGCCCGTCCTGGACAGCACCGCGGGGGCGCGGCACTCCGCCACCCGGACCGCCGGGTTGGATTGCACCGAACTCGCCCACAACGGGCAGGAGTTGATGGCGGACCAGATCTGGTCCCGTCAGCAGCTCGGGCTTTCGCTCGCCGAGCACCGCCCGGGCCGCGCCGGCCGACGGGACACCCCCGGAGGTGCCTCTACAGGAGGACGAGCAGCTTGGTGTCCGGCACCAACTTCCGGTTGACGGAGGTCGACTGGACGAACACGGTGTACGAGGGGTTGTCGCCCGGCTTCACCGTGGCCTCCGACTTCGGCAGGCCGAGGAGCTGACGGGCCGCCGGGCCCGAGAAGACCCTGCCGGTCATCCGGCCGGTGGCCGGGTCCTTCTCGGCGACGGCGAGCTGCTTGTTGCCCTGGATCTTCTCCCGCTTGGACAGCTCGTAGAACGCGCAGCCGGTCTTGTACGCGTGCCCGGCGCTGGTGACGAACTCGCGTATGGGCATCTGCTGGTCGACCGGGATCAGGATGTACTTGCCGGTGTCCAGGGCGTCGAGATTGGCCTTCACCTCGGCGGTGTTCAGGTCCTGGCCCATGGCGAACAGGTTCCTGGTACCGCGCACGCCCTGTTCGCGGCCCCGCAGGAAGCTCGTGGCGGCCGCCTTCACGGTGCCGATGGCCTCCTCGACACCCTTGCTGGAGTCCGCGTCCCAGATCGCGATGTTGCCCGCCGGGAAGCCGTACTCCTGAGCGGTGCGCTTGGCCAGGGAGTTCGGGACCAGGATCGCCGAGGTCCAGTGGTCGGGGAGGTCGTCCAAGGCACTCTGAATGCGGTCCATCCAGGTGCGCAGGACGGCGGTGCCCCGGCCGGCGCCCATCCGGATGTGCATCTGGCCGGTCTCCGAGCAGCCGGAGGCGTTCTCCTCACCGTCGGTGACGACGACCTGAAGGAAGGAGTGCTCCCCGTACCCTTCCCAGATGTTCTTCAGGTCGTCGACGGACTTCACCGCCGCCTCGATCAGCGCCGTGGCACCCTTGTCGACCGCGTAGAGGCCGCGCAGCGACGGCAGGTGCTTGACGTCCATGTCCCAGACCAGGTTCTGCACCTCGTGATCGAACGCGTAGAGGCTGATGCGGGTCTCGTGGCCGAGCCGGTCCGACTCCTCCTGAAGGCCCTTCACGAACTCGTCCACGACACGGACGAGCTGTGCCTCGTGCTGACGCATCGAGCCGGACTTGTCGACCACGAGGGAGACGTGGTTGACCTTGTGCTTGATCCTGTTCGCCGACATGGTGCTACCCCTCATCCAACGCTCTTCCGACGCCTTTCCGGCGCCCCTCCGACGTTGTTTCCACACTATGGGGAGGCACTGACACTCCGTCCTGTCCGACCGGCCCGCTCCACGGCGCGTGGTGGAGCGGGCGCCGGCCACCGCCCTGCCGGCTCGTGGGTCGCGGCCCGCGGCCCGGTCCCGCTTCCCGGCGATCGTGTCGATCAAGCCGTGGGCCGTGTCTCCGCCGGGGTCGATCCCGCGAGCTCAAGGCGCTCGAACGCGGCGAACTCGGCGCTGCGGGGGAACATGGCCCGCTCGTACTCGGTGAGCGCGGCCTCGACGTCGTCGGGGTGTGCGGCGAGGGCCCTGCCGAGTTCGGCGCCGTCGAGCATGGCCAGGTTGGCGCCTTCGCCGTTCGGGGCCGCGAGGTGGGCGGCGTCGCCGAGCAGGGTCACCCCCGGCACCCGGTCCCACCGGTGCCCTGTGGGCAGGGCGTAGTGGGGGCGCAGGACCGGCGCGGTGTCACCGTCGGTGATCAGGGCGGTGAGTTCCGGCGCCCACCCGTCGAACTCCTGCGCGATCCGCGCGGTCGCCACGGCGGCGTCGGTGAAGTCGATGGCGGCGAACCACTCCTGAGGCCTGGTCAGCACGACGTAGGTGTGCAGGGTGTCGCCGCTCTCACGGTGGGCGAAGATCTCCGCACCCGGCGAGGGCGCCATCATGGACCCACCGCCGACCGCCCGCGCCGCGGCCGGATGCCGGGTGTCGGCGTCGAAGAGGTAGGTCTCCACGAACGCCGTGCCGTCGTACGCGGGTGTGAGGGACGAGAGCAGCGGCCGGACCCGTGACCACGCGCCGTCCGCGCCCACCAGCAGGTCCGTGACGACCGTGGCGCCGTCGGCGAACGCCACCTCGTGGCGGCCCCCGCCGAGGGCACGGGCGCCGGTGACCTTGTGGCCCCACCGGACGGTGCCGGCGGGCAGCGAGTCGAGCAGGATCTGCCGCAGGTCGCCGCGCTGCACCTCGGGGCGTCCACCCGTGCCGTCGTCGGCCTCGTCGAGCAGGACGCTGCCGTCCTGGCCGAGGACCCGCATCGCCTGGCGGCCTTCCAGGACGATGGCGCGGAACTCGTCCATCAGACCGGCCGCGTCGAGGGCGAGCTGCCCGTTGTAGTCGTGGATGTCGAGCATCCCGCCCTGCATGCGCGCCGACGGGGAGGGCTCGGCCTCGTAGACCGTGGCCGGGATTCCGTGGACGTGCAGCACGCGGGCCAGCGTGAGTCCGCCGAGCCCGGCGCCGATGATCGTGACGTGGGTGTCCATGATGGCTCCTCGGGATCGCGCCTCCCGGTGGCTCCGGTCGGCCGCCTCCGGAAAGGTCGCAGACCCCGCCCACAGCCGACCGGCACCCGACCGACAGCCCTCCCACAGCCGACCGACACCGCAGGTCGGCCCCGCTCCGGCGCGATCGCGCCCCGCGCCTGCCCGCGGCTCTGCCGCCGGGGTGCGGGGGGCAGTGACGATCCGTACCGGGTCGCGGCGCGGGACGGCTTCCGCCGGCCGCCGGCCCGCCTCGCTCGGTGACGGTGACGGCCGCTCCCCCGCGCGCGCCCGGTCGCTGCACCGCGGTCTCCGAACGGTCGCGTCGGGGTCGGCAGGTGGGTCAGACCCGTCGGGAGACGCTCACGAACCTCCTCACCGTCGGCGGGCGACGTTCTCGGCCAGGTACTCCTCCCAGGTGCCCCTGCCCACCGCCCGGTCGGGTGCGGTCAGGGCGCCGGAACGGAAACCCGCCCCGATCTTCCCGGGGATGAAGAGCGGCAGGACACGGCGGCGCTTGCCCGCCGCTCCCAGCCAGTCCCTGGCCAGCCGGTCGGCCGTGTACACGGTGGGCCCGGCGAGGTCCGGCACCCTTCCCCAGCCGCCGGCCGGGGGCTCGCCCTTGCCCGGCTCGCCCAGGGCCAGCTCGACCAGCCGGTCCGCCACATCGCCCCGCTGCACGGGCTGGCAGGCGGTGCCGCTCGGCACGACGACCACCGGCAGCTTCGACAGGACACCGAAGGCCATGTCCAGCAGCTCGGGGAACTGGGCGGCTCGCAGATTGGTCCAGCCGATCCCCGAGGCCGCCAGCAGCCGCTCGCCCTCCAGCTTGACCCGGTAGTAGGGGTACGGGATCCGGTCGACGCCGACGATCGAGATGTTGACGACATGCTCGACCCCGGCGCGCCTCGCCGCCTCCAGCAGGTGCCGGAACGCCGGGACGTCGTTCTTGAAGTGCCGGATGTCGGTCGCGCAGTGGATGACCGTCCGGACCCCGGCGAACGCCTCGTCCAGTCCGGTGCCGGTCGCCAGGTCGCCGGTGAACCAGGCCACTCCCTGGTCGTCCGGCAGCGTGGCCCTGCGGGTGAGGGCCCGCAGCGGCAGCCCGGTGCGGCGCGCCCGGTCCAGCACCTCTCGGCCGAGCCCACCTGTCGCGCCGGTCACCATGATCGCGTCGTTCCTCATCAGCCACAGCCCTTTCTCGTGTTGCCGTCTCCGATGAAGAACCGACGACTCACCGTTTCTGTGACAGCTCCGGCGATTGATTCGCCAGAAAGGCCAGTTTGCCCGGGTTCCTGACGATCCGGATGCCGGTGACCCCGGCCTCGCCGACCTCCAGCGCCCCGAACGAGGTCAGCGCGCCCTCCTCCCAACCGAGCACCACCGGACTGCCGTTCGCCTCGACGATCTCGATCCGCACCCCGTTCGCCCACCGGGCGAACAGACCCGCCAGGAACCTGGCCACCAACTCCCGTCCGACGACCGGCCGCCGCGCCGCACCCACCTTGCCGCCGCCGTCCGACCACGCGACCACCTGGTCGGCGAGCAGCGCCTCCAACTGCGGCATCGCCCCCTCCGCAGCCGCCGCCAGGAACCGGGTCAGCAGTTCGCCGCTCAGCTCCTGCGAGGAGGCGAACCTCGGGCGGCCGTCCGCCAGATGCCGCTTGGCCCTGCCGTACAGCTGCCGTGCGTTCGCCTCCGAGCAGTCCAGCACGCCCGCGATGTCCCGGTGGCTGTAGTCGAAGGCGTCGCGAAGCACCACCGCCGCCCGCTCCGGCGGCGTCAACCGCTCCATCATCACCAGCACCGCCAGGGACACCGCGTCCCGCTGCTCCGCCGTCTCCATCGGCCCGAGCGCCCCGCCGTCGGTCCGCACGGGCTCCGGCAGCCACGGCCCGACGTACTCCTCGCGCTGGGCCCGCGCCGAGGTCAGCCGGTTCAGGCACAGGTTGGTGAGTACCTTGGCCAGCCACGGCGCCGGCGCCATCACCTGACCCGGCTCGGCCCCGTGCCACCGCAGGTAGGCGTCCTGTACGGCGTCCTCCGCCTCCGTCGCCGACCCGAGCATCCGGTACGCCAGTGAGAACAGCCGGGGCCGGTGCGCCTCGAACTCCTGTGCCTTGTCCATCCCCCGATCCTCGCAGGGAGCGATTCGGCGCGTCGTCCGGCCGGGCCGCCACACCGCTCGGCGGGCTCGGCGGGACGCCTGCCCTCCTTCACGACGGACCGGCGGCTGCGGTCGAGCGGTACGGCCGGGCCTCTCGCTGATCCGGGGCCGCATTCCCGGCGCCGGCCGGCCAAGGTGCCCACCAGTCACCGGGGACGGGTGTCGAACCGCCGGCAAGGACCCTGGGTGCGGAAGCGGCGTCCACGCGCTCGGGGATGCCGCCACCCGGTCGGTGGCGGCATCCCCGGGCTCGGGCGGACACCCTGTCCGGCTCACCGCCGGGCAGGGTGGCGGCCGGGGGTCAGGGGCGGGAAAGGCCGGACCGGCGGGCGAGCAGTCCGGTCAGCCGCACGACACCGAAGGCGATCACGAAGCCGAAGGCGTACAGGACGGTCACCCGCTGCAGGACCGGCGCCTGCAGGTGGGCGCCGCCGATCAGCTCGTAGGTGAGCAGGAGCGGCGCCGACAGGAGAGCGGTGGCCAGGGCCGCACGGCCGATGGTGCGGGTGGTGCAGGCGACCGCGGCGCCGGTGGCGACCGGTGCGAGGAGGTCGAACCCGGTGAGGGTGCTGTTCTCCCCGAACGGGGCCGTGAGGCCCACGACGACGGTCGCGGCCACGACCAGGGTGGTGACCACCCGGGGCGCGGTGGAGCGCGGATGGGTCCGGTCCGGCGGCGCGACCAGCAGCAGGACGGCGTTCAGGACGAGCAGCGCGAGGTCGGCGTGGCGCAGGCCGAAGGAGACCTGGATGTCGGCCGACCTGCCGAGCAGGTCGGGGTGGCCGAGGAGGTGGATCAGCGGCGTCGCCACCACGGTGACCAGAGCGAGGACCCTCGCGGCGGGCCAGCGGCCGACCAGCACCGCGCCCGCCATCAGCACCGGCCCGGCGACCAACGCGGCCAGCGCCACGAGGGGGCCGTCCTTCTGGGCTCCCGTGTCGGAGAACGCGAAGAAGTCGGGATCGGTGGCCATCCGGACTGCCATCCACCCGAGGAGCAGCGCGTGGGTCCCTGCCAGCACCGCGGCCAACGGAGCCACGGTGGCGAACGCCCGGCCCAGGGGGCGGTGGGAGGTCAGACCGAACCGGACGCGGGCCCCGTGGCCGGCGACACCGGCCACCTCACGCAGCCCGGCGAACCGGCCCGCGTGGGTGATGTGGCGCTCGGCGTGGTCGGCGACCTCGGCCCGCGCGCCGGCGCCGTACGAGGCGGGGTAGAGGGCGAGGGCCCACCGCAGCAGTCGACCGTTGAGGGGGTGCCTGTTCGACGTCATGCCGTGCCTCCCGCGGGACTGGTCCAGGCCGCGGCCAGGCGCCGGTCCGCCTCGCGCAGAGCGGCCCGCATGCGCTCGCTCTCGGCCTTGAGCGCATCGGTACCGCTGGGCGTGAGGGCGAACACCCGCCGGGGACGTCCGTCCACCGTCTCCTCCCGCTCGACGCGGATCAGACCCTCGGCCAGAAGACGGTCGAGGGTGCCGTACAGGGACCCGGCACCGAGCCGGACACGGCCGCCGGAGATCTCGGCGACCTCCTCACCGAGCGCGTAGCCGTGCCGGGGATGGTCGGCAAGTGCGGTGAGGAGAAGGAAGGTTGGCTCCTGCATGGAGCGTTTGTTCGTCACGCCCTCACCATAGTACGGTCACCGTAGGGTTGAGCAAGTGTTTCTGAACATTCGTCAGCGAGGTGCCGGTGAGGGCCCGCTGTCGCGGCCGAGGAGGAGGTGCACGGCCGGCCCCCCTCACCCCGCGGAGCGCGACAGCCGAGGCCGGCCCCCGGACACGAGACTCGGCGCCAGGCCGGACGGCCAGGGCATCACCACAACTCCTCGCGCGACGAAACGATGGAGGACGCCACTCCGGACGGAGCTGCCGTCGATCATCGCCGCCCGACACCGCACGCAACCGCACCGGCGGACCCGGCGCGGAGGCGGTACCTCCCATCGCAGTACCGCCGCGCCCGCCACACCGCCGCAGGCCCCCGTCCGCCGCCCACCCGGCACCACGGCTCCACGATCCGCGGCCCGCGGCCCGCGACCCGGCCGGCGGGCCGCACCCGGCCGTCCGGGCCCACGACGGCACGTGACGGGGCAGGTACCCGCGTCGTTGATCGGAGGGAGACACTCCGGCCGCCCGGGCCGGAGCGACCCGTCAGGGACAGGAGAGCATCGTGATCGTGCGCATCATGGGTGAGGGCCAGATGAGGCTGGCCGACTCGCACTTCGCCGAACTGAACACGCTCGACGACGAGTTGCTGGAAGAGCTGGAGGCCGGGGACGAAGAGGGCTTCAGGAGGACCCTGGGCAGCCTCCTCGACGCGGTCCGGCGCCTGGGCTCCCCGCTGCCCGACGACGCCCTGGAGCCCTCCGAACTGATCCTGCCCGCACCCGACGCCTCCATGGCCGAGGTCCGCGAGATGCTCAGCGACGACGGCCTCATCCCCGACTGAACCGACGACCCGTCGGAAGGGCGGCCGGCCGTCCCTCCTCCCCGTACCTCGTTCGAGGGGATCCCGTGCCGACGGCGATAGGCGCCGTCCGGATCCGGGAAGGGGGCCGCGTGTCCACCAGGGCACGGGCCCACCGCTCGTGCGCCTCAGCACCAGGCATCGGGAACGTGATGACGAGCATCGACCGCAGGAACGCCCTGCGCATGGCCTCCGCAGCAGCCGTCGGCGTGGGAGCGGCCGTCGGCGCGGCCGGGACCGCCCGTGCGGCCGGGCGGGCCTCGACCCTGAACCTGTCCGGCAAGCGGGCGTCGGCCGACATCCCGAGCATCCTGACCGCCGGCACCGCGTACTTCGTCCACTACGAACTCCGGGACACCGCCGGCACGCCGGTCGGCACCGAGAGCGCGCACAGCCTGCCCATCACCGTGGGGCTGGACAAGGCCCTGGTCCTGGCCACCGTGGTCCTGCGCCTCACCGACGGGACACTGACGGCCGCCGGTGCCTTCGAGCGCCCCCTTCCGGCGGTGACCGAAGTGGTGGTCGGGTTCCAACCCTGGTCCCACACCTTCGCGGTCACGGGCGGCACCGGCGCCTACAACGGCGCGTCCGGAGAACTCACGATCGAACACCGTACGCGGGACGACTCCGTTCTCACCATCGCCCTGAACTGAACCAGCGAACTGAACCGAACCGGTCAACCGAGCCGAACCGGCTCGGGTCCGGTCCGGATCCGACGGCGCCGAGCCGGAACGGCAGCGGACGCGACCGGGCGAGGCACGCACGCGCCACCTCGCCCGGGCCGGCCGAGCACGCCTGCGCGGCTCGGGTCAGCTGGGAGGGCCGGACCAGCTGACGTTCTTGCGCTGACCTGCGGAGCCGTAGCTGAAGTCGACGGAGAACCGCTCGGCCGCGCCGTTCGGGAGGGCGTACGCGGACAGGCTGGTGGCCTCCTGCCCCGGCGCGAGAGAGCCGGTGAGGAGCTTCATCCGTCCGCTTCCGTCGGTCAGTATGAAGACGAGGTTGCCGTTGGCGTCCTTGACCAGCGGCATCCCCGACCCGTACAGCGAGACCTCCGCGGGCCCGGTGTTGACGACGGTGATCTTCACCTGGATGATCGTGGCGTCCTTGGGGGTCGGGAGCACGCTCTGGCGCGGAACGTACGGCTCCGGCTTGGCCATCGTGACCTTCAGCCCGTCCCCGTACGTGTAGGACTGGCCGAACGACAGCCGCCGGGCCCTCTCGTCCGCGGCCGCCTTCTCCCGCTCGGCCTCTATCCTCTTCCGCTCGGCCTCGATCCGCTCCTTCTCCTTCGCCGCCCGCTCCTCGGCGGCCTCGATCGCGGCCTCGGTGCGAGCACGCTCGGCGTCCTTCTCCGCCCGCCGCTCCTCGTTGGCCGCCTGCACATGTGCCACGACGAACACCCCGGCGCCGACCGAGACCAGCAGACCGGCGATGCCGAGGATCACGCCCGCGAGCGCCATCGCCCGGTTGGTCGCCACGCCCTTGCGCACGTAGCCCAGCCCGATGGCACCGAAGATCACGGCAAGCAGGGCCGGCAGCCAGGACAGCCAGAACAGGACGACGGCCAGGCTGAGGAAGGTACCGACGATCCCGAGCACCATGGCCGCGGTGCCCAGGCCGTTGCGGGGCGGCGGCGCCGGCTGCGGATACGGCGGCCAGTACGGCGCACCGGGAGCGGCGGCAGGGGCGGGAACGGTGACCACCCCTTGCCGGCCTCCGCCCGAGGCCGGGCTCGGCGGCGCCCACGGGTCGGTGTCGGCCGGTCTCTCGGCGGACTGCGGACTGTCGGGCGGGGCAGGAGTGGTCATACGAAGTCCTTCAAGCACATGGAGATGGTGAAAGGCTGTACAGCCCCGACGCCGAGGTCCGTCCTGACCCCCGGCGACAGCGCCCCCGTTTCCCGCGCGGCGGTCGGCCGCCCGGGCCGGACCCGCAGGTCAGCACCGCGGGGCGGGTCACCGCCAGGGCCGGCGGGTGATCAACATACAGGTGCCGGGTGACCGCCCCGACGTCGCGGTCCGCGCCCGGGGCGGGACCGGCCGCCATGGGTTCGTCGACACCTGACCGCGGGCCGGGGGCGGACCGGGGCCGGACCGGGCGATCGGACGGGTCCTGGTCCGGGAACGCCGCCGACGCCCGCGACCCCGCAGGCCGCGTTCGCCACCTCGCCCGGGTAGAACCCGGACAGGCGGGGCTCGGCCCTTTGGGCAAGCGCCCACCGGCGGGTCTAGCATCGGTCATATGGCAGAGCGAGAATTCGCGCTCACCGCGCCGCAGCTCGTCCTGGAGACCGACGACCACTCGCAGGTGATGAGCCCGGGCCGCAGCTACGCCGTAGGCCGCGACCCCACCAGCGATGTCGTGTTCTCCGACCCGAGGGTTTCCTGGCACCACGCCGTCCTGCACGTCGGAGACGGCCACTGGATGCTCGACGACACCGGCTCCCAGAACGGCACCTTCTGCAAGGGCCACCGTGTCCAGCACCTGGATGTCGGCCCCGGGTACACGCTCCGCTTCGGCAACGCCGCCGACGGCCCCTGCTGCACCCTGAGCGCCCTGCACAAGACGACCGAGACCACGGACCGGCAGCAGCCGTCCGCGCTGGCCGCCATCACCGGTATGGACCGGCCGCCGACCAGCGTCCGGCAGCTGCCCGCCAAGGTGATCCGGATCGGCCGGGCCCCCGACAACGACCTGGTGCTCGGAGACCTGTCCGTCTCCCGCCACCACGCCGAGCTGCGCGCCCACACCGATGGCCGGTACGAGATCGCCGACCTGGAGAGCCACATCGGCACCTACCTCAACGGCCTGCCGGTCCGGCAGGCGCTGGTCGGCCCCGGTGACATCGTCGGGATCGGCCACTCGGCGTTCTGCCTGGTCGGCGACCAGTTGCAGGAGTTCGTCGACACCGGCGACATCGACCTCGACGTCGAGGGCCTCACCGTCGAGGCCACCGAGGGCCACGTCCTGCTCGACCAGGTCACCTTCCCGGTCAGCCAGGACTGTCTGCTCGCCGTCGCGGGCCCGAGCGGAGCCGGAAAGTCCACCCTGCTCAACGCCCTCACCGGACTGCGCCCCGCCGACCGGGGCACCGTGCGGTACGACGGCCGCGATCTCTACCACGACTACGCGGAGCTGCGCCACCGCATCGGCCTCGTCCCGCAGGACGACATCCTGCACACCCAGCTGACCGTCCGCCGGGCCCTCGGCTACGCCGCCGAGCTGCGCTTCCCCGACGACACCGTCCCCGCCGAACGAGCCGCCCGGGTCGAGGAGGTGATCACCGAACTCGGCCTGACCCAACGCGCCGACCAGGTGATCTCCACACTCTCCGGCGGCCAGCGCAAACGGGTCAGCGTCGCCCTCGAACTACTCACCAAGCCCTCCCTGCTCTTCCTCGACGAGCCCACCAGCGGCCTCGACCCGGGCATGGACCGCTCCGTGATGCAGATGCTCCGCAACCTCGCCGACGACGGACACACCGTCATCGTGGTCACCCACAGCGTGCTCAGCCTCGACCTGTGCGACCGCCTGCTGCTGCTCGCCCCCGGCGGGCGGCTCGCCTGGTACGGGCCGCCCGACGAGACCCTCGACCACTTCGGGTTCGGCCGCTGGTCCGAGGCCTTCGAAGCGTTCGAGAACGAGACCGACCGCGACTGGGCGGGCCAGTACCGGGCGTCCCCGCCGTACCAGCGCTACATCGCCGGCGCGACCGCCCGCCCCGCCCCGACCGGCCCGGCGGTCCCGGCGGCCGAGATCCCGCCGCCCAGGCCCAGGCCGAAGCCGCGCCGCTGGCGCAAACAGGTCTCCACCCTCGTCCGGCGCTACGCCACGGCGCTGTCCGCCGACCGCACCTTCCTCGCCGTGATGATCGCCCTGCCGTTCGTCATGGGCGCCTTGACCCGCGCCCTGGCCGGCAGCCGCCTCGACGACTCCACCGCCCTCAACACGCTGCTCATCCTCTGCGTCAGCGGCGTGCTGATCGGCGCCGCCAACGCGGTGCGCGAACTGGTCAAGGAACGCAGCATCTACCAGCGCGAGAGAGCCGTCGGCCTCTCCAGATCCGCGTACCTCTGCTCGAAGATCGTGGTGCTCGGCACCATCACCGTCGTCCAGTCCGTGGTCCTCACCATGGTGGCCCTGGTCGGTGTGCAACTCGGGCCGCCGGGCACCAAGGGCATCTTCATGCCACCACTGTTCGAGATCACCCTCGCCGTCGCGCTGCTCTCGGTGACCGCGATGATGCTGGGTCTCGTGATCTCCGCGCTGGTGAAGAAGGAGGAGGTGACCATGCCGCTGCTGGTGCTGGTCGCCATCATCCAGGTGGTGTTCTGCGGCGCGCTGCTGAAGCTGGACCACGTCCTGGTGCTCAACCAGCTCTCCTGGCTGGTGCCCTCCCGCTGGGCCTTCGGCGCGATGGTCGCCACCATGGATCTCGGCGGCGCGTTCCCCGACACCTTCACCGACGACCCGATCTTCGCCCACCAGGCCGGTACCTGGCTGATCGACATGGGCATGATGGTCGTTCTCTCGGTGGCCTGCGGGTTCCTGGTCGCCCGACTGCTCCGCCGCCACGAGCCCGTCATCATGCGCGGGTAGCGGCCGGCCGGACGGCACGAACGAGATCGCGTCGAGCCCGCGCCGCACCCCCGGGTTGCGGTTGCGGGCCGCGGTCGCGGGTTCCGGCTGCGGTTCCCGGTTCCACATCCAGGCCCCCGCGGCGGCTCCGGTGACGGCTTCGGGGTGACGAAGCCGACGAGCGCCCACCGGCGTCCACGAACGAGATTCGTCGCCGGTTCCCCGACAAATAGTTCGAGTACGACCAAAGGCTTCGAGGGGGCACGGCCGATTTCACGCTGCGCGGACTTATGGGGGTTCACCGATCGGAAGATACGTACTCACCACCCATGAACCACTGGTCCCCACGACGGCAGGATCAGCGGCGCGGCCGGACGCCGGACAGCTCCGGCAGCCTCCCGAAACGAATCTCCCGAAACGAAGGACGAGCGATGGCAGACGGTTACCAGGCGGGTGGGGGCTCGGCAGATCCGTACGCCACGTTCTTCCCCGACCTGATCGAGGCGGTGCTGCGCAGGCAGGGCGCGCAGGCCTGGTCCGTCACCCCGGAGGACTTCTGGTGCCACGTCCGCCCGAGCGGTGCCGGCGCAGGCCGCAGGCAGGGCTGGAAGCTGCACCTGTCGGCCACCCCGCTCTCCGCGCCGATGGTGCTGACCCGCGCCGCCGAGGTGCTCGTCGCCGCCCGGGCCCCGTTCAAGTTCGCCGGTACGCCCGCCCGTCTGACGGAGCTCGTCTCCGACCGCTACGACCGGGGAAGCGGCGGGAAGTTCATCACCGTCTACCCGACGGACGACGACCACTTCCGACAGCTGGCCGTGGAGCTGGACCGGGCCACCGCGCCCCTGCCGGGGCCGGGGATCCTCTCCGACCGCCAGTACCGGCCGGGCAGCCTGGTGCACTACCGCTACGGCGCCTTCCGGGGCTTCCCCCGGCTCACCAACGACGGCTCGGCCGAGCCCATGCTGCAGGCTCCCGACGGGAGCTTCGTCCGTGACCGGCGGACGGCCGGTTTCAGCCCGCCCCCCTGGGCCGTCTCCCCGCTGCCGCCGCCCGAGGAGCTCCCGCCCGCACCCGGGACGAGCGTCCTGCTGAACGACCGCTACGTCGTGCACAAGGCCATCCGACACGCCTACAAGGGCGGCGTCTTCCTCGGCACCGACCAGCGGACCGGCCGGGAGGTCGTCATCAAGGAGGCCCGCCGGCACGTCGGGGCCACCCTCAGAGACACCGACGCGGGCGACCGGCTCGACCACGAGGCGCAGATGCACACCCTGCTCGCGCCGCTCGGCCTGTGCCCGAAGGTGCTGGGCGTCTTCGGACAGGGTGGCAACCGCTATCTCGCGCAGGAGCGCATCGCCGGGCAGACGCTGCGTTCCTGGGTGACCGAGCGGCTCCGCCCCGACCGGGCCCCCATCCTGGAGCTGGCCGCGCAGCTGGTGACCACCGTCGGAGCCGTCCACGAGCTCGGCCTCGTACTGGGGGACTTCAGCCCCAACAACGTGATGGTCACGCCGGCCGGTGAGATCCGCCTGATCGACCTGGAGACCATCGCCCGCCCAGGAGAGCCCGTCCTGCGCGTCCACACTCCGGGCTTCTGCGCCCCCGAGGTGGTCAACGGCACCCCGAGCGGCCTGGCTCCCCCCCTGGACTCCGACCTCTACAGCCTCGGTGCCGTGCTGTTCCACCTGCTCACCGGCGCCGACCCCGAACTCGCCCCGGACCGCGGGGCGACGCGCAGCCGTCACGACCGCCACGCCGCCCTGCTGGCCGCCGCCCTCGCCGATCGCCCGGAGCTCGCCGCCTTCCAGCCGCTCGTGCTGGGGCTCATGGCTGAGAGCAGGCACGACCGGTGGAGCCTGGACGCGGTCCGCGAGACGCTCGCCGAGCTGCTCGCCGGCGCGCCCCCGGACGCACCCCCCGCGGACATACCCCCCGTCGGCGGGAGCGTCCCTTCCGGCGGGAGCGCCGGGGACACCGGGAACGTCCTGGACGACCGGACGGTGGGACGGCTGCTCGCCGACGGGTTGACCCACCTGATGGACACCATGACCCCGCTGGACCCGGTACGGCTCTGGCCCGCCGACTCCACCGCCGAGCGGACCGATCCGCTGAACGTGCAGCACGGCGCGGCCGGCGTCCTGTCCGTCCTCACCGCGGCCGCCGCGCACCGGACGGACCCCCGGCTGCGGGCGACGGTCGCCGAGGCCGCCCGCTGGATCGCCACCCGGGCCGAAGTCGGCGGGCAGCAGCTGCCCGGGCTGCACTTCGGACGCTCCGGCACCGCCTGGGCCCTGCTGGATGCCGCCCGGCTGCTCGACGACGACGACCTCGCCGCGCACGCCGCCCGGCTGGCCCGCGAGGTGCCGGTGCGCTGGCCCAACCCCGACGTGTGCCACGGCGTCGCCGGCGCCGGTCTGGCCCAGCTCCACTTCTGGCAGGCCACCGGCGACAAGGAGTTCCGGGAGCGCGCGACGGCCGCCGCCGAACACCTGCTGACCACCGCCGCGAAGGGCCGGTCCGGTGTGGTGTGGCCCGTCCCGGCCGACTTCGACTCCGAGCTCGCCGGGATCACCCATCTCGGCTTCGCCCACGGCGTCGCCGGCGTCGGCACCTTCCTGCTGCTCGCCGGGCTCGCCGCCGAGCGGGAGGACTTCGTCCACGCCGCCCGGGCGGCCGCCGAGACCCTGCTCGCCACCGCACGCGTCCGGGACGGCGGCGCCGGCTGGCCCGTCGAGGACCGCAGCGCCGACGCCCCCGTCCACGCGCCCCACTGGTGCAGCGGCGCCTCCGGCATCGGCACCTTCCTGATCCGCCTCTGGCAGGCCACCGGGGATCCCCGCTACCGCGAGTGCGCCGAACAGGCCGCGACCGAGGTGTACCGCTGGCGGTGGCTGAGTTCGTCGGCCGCCTGCCACGGCCTCGCCGGCAACGCCGAGTACCTGCTCGACCTCGCCGAGGCCCTGAACGACCCCCATCACCGGCGCCGCGCCGAGGAACTCCTCGCCTGCGCCCACGCGCGGCACGTCGTCCACGACGGGCTGCTCCTGATCCCCGACGACACCCTCACCAGGGTCGGCGTCGGCTACAACACCGGACTCGGCGGGCCGCTCGGCCTGCTGGTACGGCTCCAGCACGGCGGACCACGCCTCTGGCTGCCCGCCCCCGATCCGACCGGAAGGAGGTGACCACCATGACCAACGACGTCAACGCCCTGCAGCTGCTGGACAGCGAGGAGCAGACCACCACGGACTACGTCTGCTTCCCGTTCAGCATCTTCACCTGCGGCAACTGGAGCTACGGCGACATCTAGCCGACCCGCCGCGAAGAAGGCCCGAGCCGAGAAAGCCCGAGCCGAAGAAGCCCGGCCCGAAGAAAATCCGACCCGACGAAAGGAATTGCCATGACCAACGACGTCAACGCCCTGCAGCTGCTGGACAGCGAGGAGCAGACCACCACGGACTACGTCTGTTTCCCGTTCAGCATCTTCACCTGTGGCAACTGGAGCATCGACGACATGTGAGCCCGACGGGGAAGACGTGAGCACGATCCGATGTGACCGCCCCACCCCCACCGGAGACCGGGGACGGCGGCGTGGCCGACGCCGGTGATCCCACCTCCGGGAGTACCCGGGCCGGGCCCACCCGGACGCGTGATCGCGGAACGCCCTACGACCGGCGCGGGTGACCGAGACCCTCTCGGTCACCCGCGCCGGTCGCCCGTGTGCCGACAGCCGCCCGGGAAGCCGCCCGGCCGTCCGGCACTGACGGCGTACGTGACGATTCCGGCCTCGACCTCACCCGGCCGAGGCGCCCCGGGCCGATCGATGACGGCTCCTCGCATCTCCCCACCCACTGCTCACCGGTTGGCCGAACCCGCTCTCCCGGTTCCCCGACTCCTTGATAAGTGGATCAGCGAGCGCGACGATGCACGGACTGTCGAAACCAGGGGAGGCGCAGTGAGTCTGGGAACAGTGGCGGTCACGGGGGCGGCGGGCACCATAGGGTCCGTGGTGCGGGAGGCACTGCGGCACGAGGCGAAACGGTTGATCCTGCTCGACCGCGTGCCCATCCACCAGGAGGCCGACAACGAGGACCCGCACACCGTGGATCTTCGAGATGCCGCCGCCGTGGAGTCGGCCCTCGCGGGAGCCGACCGCTTGCTCCACCTGGGCGGTGTGCCCGACGAGGCGCCCCTCCCGGACCTGCTCGAAGCCAACGTACTCGGCACGCACCACGTCCTGGAGGCCGCGCGGCGCAGGGGGATCGAGCGCGTGGTCCTGGCGAGCAGCAACCGCGTGACCGGCTTCCAGCCCGCCGGACACCTCACCGGCGCACAGGAGCCGGTACGCCCGGACGGCCTCTACGGGGTGAGCAAGGCGGCTGTCGAAGCCCTCGGGCGGCTGTACGCCGACAAGTTCGGCCTGTCCGTCATCTGCCTGCGCATCGGCAGCTTCGAGCAGGTGCCTTCCGACCGACGGCACCTGGCGACCTGGCTGAGCCCGCGTGACGCCGTCGGCTTCATCCGGGCCGCACTGGCCGCACCGACCTCGACCCGTTTCGCCACCACGTACGCCGTCTCCGCCAACACCCGCCGCTTCTGGGAGCTCCCGGACCCGACGGATCTGGCCTACGCCCCCGTCGACAACGCCGAACTCCACGCCGCGGACATCCCTGGAGCGGATCTCCCCGACGACCCGTTCGCACCCCAGTCCGGCCCCTACGCTCTGCCCGGGTTCACCCTCCGACACCTTCAGCCCTGACGCACCCAGCCATCGCGTGGGCGCCCGCCGGGGAGGTGCTGCGCCGTCAGGTGGTGATGGTGGCGACTGCGTCGACACCGTAGGTGCGGGCGTAGCCGTTCTCGGTGCCGACGAGGAGTTCGACGACGTCGAAGTAGCGGTCCCAGAAGGGGGTTTCACGCAGCGTGTCGACGAGGCGCTGGTAGGCGTGGTGGTCCTGGGCCTCCCACACCCAGACATCGGTGACGCGCGCGGAGTAGAACTCCGTGTCGTAGAAGCGGGACCGGACGCCCGTGACCCGCCCCTCGATCGCGGGGACGACCTGGGTGGTGAAGGCCTCCACCCGCTCCCCGGGGGTCATCGCGAGCCATTCGGGGGTGGTCTTGACGAGCATGAACGCCGTCACGGGCGCTTCGGTTTCCTGAGTGGACACGGCAGGTCCCTCGGAGAGCAGGAGAGCGGTGGCGCGGTGGGCACCCGGGGGTACGGCTGTTCACGGTGGGTGTCAGGGGTGGACGGCGGGCTTGAGGGTCTCGGCGCACCACTGCTCGAAGGTGGTACGGGAGGCGGTGTCCGGGGTGCGTGTGATGCCGGCGTCCAGGCCGTCGTCCTTGGCCTGCTTCATGTCGACGATGCCCTGGACGAACGCCTCGTTGAGGCCGTGGCCGACGAGCGCGGCCCGCATCTCGTGGAGCGACCGGCGGTCGTAGCGGACGGGACGGCCCAACTGCTCGCCGATGATGCGGGCGAGGTCGTCCGGGGAGAGGTCCTCGGGGCCGAGGACCGGGACGCTCTGCGTGCCGGTCCAGGAGCGCTCCAGCAGCAGCCGGGCGGCGACGGCGACCAGGGGGGCCTTGCGGTCGGCGGCGACGCCCTCGGACTCCACCTCCTCGACGTCCCCTGCCACTGCCGCCACTGACCATCGGCATGGCCTGGCACCCCCGCAACGCCGCCGACGGCGCGCACCGCTGGCTCCGCGACGCCGTCCGCCGGACCGTTCGCATGAACGACAGCACGAACGACATCAGGAGCTGCCCTGGCGGCGCGAGTAGGTCATCATGACGCCACCGGAGACCGGACGATCCCGGCGTCAGCCGCACTCCGAGCCCGGTCCGTCCGGTCTTCGTGGGGGAACCGGTCTCAGCGTGCACTGCCGATGGCCTGGTCGGCCGCGGAGCCTTCGAGCATCAGCGTGGTCTCCTCGATCCGGTCGAACCGGCCGTCGGGCCCGAGCTCGCCGAACAGGTACTGAACTTGATTGCGTGATGTCGGCTGTTGCTGAGCTCAGCCGTCCATGATCAGTCCGGTCTCGGTGAGGCAGGCGTCGATCAGATGGGCT
>NZ_JBFAJO010000082.1:0-37086 GCF_040655255.1 Kitasatospora sp. NPDC050463 | reverse complement strand
CAGCCCCAACGAATACGAACACCGACACCACACAGCTAAACTCACGCTCGCCGCGTGACTACCAACCGCGTGTCCACCTTCACGGGCGAAGGCCCCATCGATGCGTCGGGCGGAGCATCCATCCGAACTGTTCGAGATCGGCCAGGAAATCGAGGCCGAAGAGATCGGGCATTGGCGCGAAGGTCAGCTTCACCTCTCTGCGAGGGCGTGCGAGGTCCCGGCCCTGCGGTCCTTTCTCCTCGCGACTGAACGAGGGCGGGTCGTCACTGGGACGGTCTCGGAGGTTCACAACTTCGGGGTCTTCGTTCACCTCGATGGCGAACCGGACGGTCTGTGCACCGGTTTCATTCGGGTGCCGGATCTGACGTGGACTCGGATCAACCACCCCTCCGAAGCCGTCGAACCAGGCCAGCGGGTCACTGCCGAGGTGATCATTGCCGAGACGCGGTCCGGGCAGGTCATGCTCTCACTGAAGGCTCTGCAGGAAGATCCGCTTATTCGGTTTGCGGATCAGGTCGGCCGGGTTCTCACTGGGCCGATCACCAAGATCATTCCTTTTGGCGTGTTCGTGCGGCTCGCTCCGGGGGTTGAGGGGCTCCTGCACCTCTCGGAGTTGACCGACGAGCCGGTTGAGACCCCTGATGGACTTGTCGATGAAGGCGAGCTGATCACAGTGAGGGTCGCCGAGGTCGATCTTCAGCGTCACCGGGTGCGGCTGGGGGCTGTTGCCGGAGGGGGAGCTTTCTAGCCGGAGCACGGGCTGACACCGGAATCGATCTGCTGGTGACAACAAGCACGAAAAGTGCGCGCCAGTGACAGATAGAACGACCAAACGGTGACAACTACAGCGATCAGAACGACCCGAAACCCCAGGTCGGACACCGCTCCAGGTGACAGATATCTCGACCAATCACACCGGTGAACCTCTGCACGGCCGCGAGGGCCCCGTGAGCCACCTGATCTACACCCTGGTTGAATCGGCGGATGAGTGAGACCTCTGTCGACCTGGGAGTCCTCACCGCGCCGTCCGGCGTGCTGGTACTGGGGATGGCCGGCTCGATCGACCAGTGGCCAGGAATGGGCGACCAGTTGTCCGTGCGGGCGCTGGCCGCGGCAGGCCTCGGTGGCGGCCACATCCACGAGCCCGCGGACAGCGAGGAATGGTGGTGCAAGGCGGTCGCAGTGTCGGCCGCCGCCGACCGGCCGCTGAAGGTGCGCGCCGAACCGTGGGTCTTCTACGACGGGCCGGTGATCTCCGTCCTGGAAGTCGATCTCGGCCTGCCCTGGCCGAGCGACCGCAGCGGGGAGCCGATCCGGCTCGGCGACCTGCCCATCGACCGGTGCGGCATGGTCCTCGGGGACGCGCGCGCCTTGGACTCGTTCGTCGGACTGGACGGTGAATCCGTCGACGGACTCGCCGACGTCACCTACTGGGGGAAGTACGCGGACGACGCCCACGCCCGCTTCGGCGGCGAACGGACCCCCCAGTACGGCGGGCAGGGGCCCTACGGGCGGTTCGACCTCCCGCTGCGCGAGGCCCACGAGTTCGCCGACCGGATCCGCAGCTGGGGCCCCGCGCCGGCCTGATGGTCTCCGTGGACGCGCACACCCACTTCCACCTGCTCTACCGGGCCGGCGAGATCCACCCCCTTTTGGCCGGGCAGATCGAGATCGAGGGGGGCAAGGTCATGCGCCTGGGCTGGGACCCAAGCGACCACTCCATGCGCCACCACGGCGAACGAGCCTGGAACCAGGCCTATCCCGTCACCCTGGAACAGGCCGGCACCACCACCCTCCTGCGCTGGACCATCCCCACAGAACCAGAAGAACCCAAACAGACCGAAAGCTGACGACGCACCCGCCGCACGGTGCAGCGGCCGGGCGGTCGCCACCACACTTGGACGCCCCCGCCTCGCAAGGTGTCGTGCTCCGACTTCGCAAACCTGTGACTCGGCACGCTACTTGTCGCCAACATCGCCACTCGACGTGCGGCTCCCCGGGTGGGTCAGCACGACAACTGTCGCTAATCCAGCGAGGTATCTGTCGGTTGGCGATCGTTGTGGGTGCCGGTCGGCCTCCGAACCCAGCTCATCCCGGGAGCGAGGACGCCTCACCAATCGCGGCGAGCAGTTGGAAAGGCAGCTCCCGATCCGCCTGGCCGATGGCCAGCGCGAGCCATCGGCCAGAGGA
The DNA here is from genome assembly GCF_040655255.1 of Kitasatospora sp. NPDC050463. Classification (NCBI taxonomy): domain Bacteria; kingdom Bacillati; phylum Actinomycetota; class Actinomycetes; order Kitasatosporales; family Streptomycetaceae; genus Kitasatospora; species Kitasatospora sp. NPDC050463. The sequence continues at coordinate 34,896 of NZ_JBFAJO010000082.1, read as the reverse complement.
CGGTGACTGCCACAGCTGCATGCTGCCAGCGACATTGCACAGGAAGCCGAGCGGCTCTGGAGCCGTGAACTCGGGGTCTGGATTGTCGAACCCGAGGTACGGCCACAGATCCACCGTCGTGGGACCGCCCCAACGGGCGGTCAGAACGACTTCCAGCGCATCAAGATCGACTTCCAGCTCCTTCTCGGCTGCACCGACGATCTCCTCGCTGCGGTCATCCCAGAAGTCCTGGCTCTCCCGGAGCACGGCCACGTGATATCCAGGCCCACCCCACCCGCCGCTTATCCCCGGCTTGCCCTCCTGCTCGGGGAACGGCAGGGCACTCAGTTCATCGATGATCGACAGCTGGGCTTCGGTGAAACCCGTCGAACGGTGCTGGCTCGCCATGAACGGAGCCTAACCAGGTCGATTCCATGACAGCATCGCGCACTCCCTGTGCGGCCACAGACGGCAGATGTCGTGCTGACGCGACAGTTAGCGTGCCGAGTCACAAAACCGCAGTGCACCGCCACTGTGCCGACCAGCGGGTTCTAAACGATCACTCGCAAACTACGGCGCTCCGTCACATTGGGCATGCCAGCCACACGTCCGCAGCCCAGGGGGGTGGGTCTTTGCACCAGCCGGACGGGGGTGGCCGCACCAGCCGGACACCATTAAGAGAAGTAGTCAGAGAAGTAGACGAACAGCCCTCCCGGACGCCCGAAGGGCATCAACAGGTGGTCTTCGCGCGCGAAGACCGGCACCCTCACCGGCCGGGCTGCCGAACTTCGACCGGGCCGCCGAGCGGCGGCGGCCGGGACGGAGCGGCACCGGTGCCGGACTTCTGGGACACGGCGATCGAGCGCATGGTGCGCGCTCTGGACGCCTGCTGCGCGTTGCTCGGCGACGTCGATGACTCATCGGCATGCCGCGCCACGCTCCAGCGGCTGCTGGCGGTGCTGTTCGAGGCCGGGGCCGGCACCGACGACCCGATGAGCGAGCTGCACGCCGCCCAGACCGTCCTCACCGAGACCCCGCCGCCGGACGGCGTGAACGACGAGCGGGCCCTGCTCTGGCTGGAGCGCGCCCAGCAAAGCCGCGCGATCGCCCTCATGGAGGAACTCGGCGACCACGGCAACTACTCCGACGAGGGATCGACGCCCACCCGATGTGGCACGTACACCGCCTCACGGAAGCTGCGTTGAGGACGACGTCGAACACCTCGCGCGCACGGGCTGAGCCGTCCTCCCAGACCGCGCGGTCGAGCGACTGCCGCCGCTTCGGGGTGCTGGTCACCTGTTCCTGTTCCACTCCTTGTCCGACCGGGCCGCTATCATCCGGCCAGCCGCGAGGTCAGCGCGTCGGTTTCGCGGGCCAGCTCGGCGTAGGCGGCCTGCGGGGCGTCATCCCACGGCCGCCAGGAAGGCGTCGGTGTGCCGGCGGACCGCGTCGCGGTGTCGAGCAGCCACTGCCGCTGTTCCGGAAGCTTCCCGGGGTGTCGAGGGCGATGTGCGGTGTAGGGGTCCGCGGCCGCGCCGACGGCTGGCGCTACGCGTCGAGGTGGCGGTAGGCGAGGACCCCGGAGGCAGGAGCCAGGGGGGCGATGGTGACGTGCTTGCCGGTGCCGGGGGCGTGGACGACCTTGCCGTCGCCGATGTAGAGCTGGACGTGGCCGCCGCCGTTGGTGATGACCAGGTCGCCCGGCACCAGGGCCCCGCGGGTGGTGGCCCTTCCCGCCTTGGCCATGCCCCAGGTGGTGCGCGGCAGTGCCACCCCGCCGGCCCGCCATGCGCGCATCACCAGCCCTGAGCAGTCGAAGGAGCCGGGCCCGGTGGCGCCCCACACGTACGGCTTGCCGATCTGCGCCCGGGCGAAGGCGACCGCTGCCGTGGCGCCCCTGCCGGCATCGGTCTCGCTACCCCTGGCCTTGCCGCCCTTCGCGTCACGATCCTGCTTCTTCCTCGATCCGGACCCGGACCCGGACTTGGACTTGGCACTCGAGGACTTCTCATCCTCGGGCAGCTCACGGATGCCCAGAGCCCCAGGCTCCGCCTCAGGCGTCGCCCAGGCCCCGAACGGTGTCCCGGTGCCGAAGGCCTGACCGGTCGCGTCCCCGACGGTGGCCGACCCGATGTCGCCGCCCCCGGCGACATACCGGGCAGGCACCACCCCACCGGCCGCGTCCGTAACCGTCCCCGCGGCGGAGGGCCCGCCCACGGCTTCGGGCACGCGCAGTGTGGCGCCAGCGCGGATCAGGGTCGAGCCACCCAGTCCGTTCAATTCCTGCAACGTCCGCACCGTGGTGTGGTGGTCCCGGGCCAGCTCCCACAGGGTGTCCCCCCACTTCAGCACCACCTCGCGCGTCACCGGGGCAGGAGCTGGGGTACTCGGGGCCGGCTCGCCCGGGGCAGCGCCCGGCCCGGGAGCACCGGTCGGAACATCCTGGCCGGGCGGGGTCCGCGGCCCGGGCGCGCCGCCGGGGTCGTGCTCCTCCGCCGGGGAGAGCGCCGGCCCGCCGGAAGCGGCGGCCGGCACCGGGCCGGTGGCAGAGCCCCCAGCCGCCTGCTGCACGCCGACGCCCACCACAACCGCGCACAACAGTGCCAGGACGAAGGGCACCGCCTTCCCCCGCACCCGGCCGCGAGCCCGCGCGGTCGCCGTCCCACCGGTGCGGTACGACGCGGCGTGGCTCGGCTCGCCCGCCGTCGTACGAGGCGGCGCGGGCGCGTCGATGCCGTCGCCGCTCGTTCGCGCCCCTTCACCCGCCGCGTCGGGGCGCGGGCCGGACACCGTCACACGCCCCAGCGGCACACTCCGGTCCGGTACCGGGACCTGACCCGCCCCCATACCGGCGGCCAAGAACCGCCCCCGTGCCAGGCCACCCTCCCCCAGACCCGAACCGAGCCTCTGTCCCGTGCGCTGCGCCATCACAACCTCCCTCAGCGGCCGCTGCCAGCGGCCCTCGCCGGGGAGCCTTCTCGTCCCGTGCGTGTCCGGCCAGGGCCTGGGGCGTCTGGGACAGTCCCGAACTGTCCGGGCAGGTCAGACGGGGTTCAACCGGCCGTCGGACCGTCCGCCGGGAGCGGTCCCGGGAGCCGGACCGCCGTCGGTTACGGCAGTGCGGACAGGCCCGGACGGTTCCGGACGCCGAACCTCCTTGCCCCCTCCGCGAGCCACCGGGCACGCTCACCGGGATCCGTGACAACAGGCGAGGAAAGGGAATCCGACATGGGACGGGGAGCATGGCTCACCGCCGGTACCGGGCGGCACCGCAAGGCAACCGGCTCGGCGCGGCGGGCCGGCAAGTGGCTGGGCGCCGGTCTGCTGCTGGGCGCCGGCGCGCTGGCCGTTCCCGTCCTCGCCGCCGGCGAACCCGCGCCCGCCGCCCTCGCCGCCACGCGAACCGTCCCCGCCCTCCTCCACCCGGCCGCCGGCCGGCCTGCTGCGACCGCGTCACCCGGCCCAACGCACACGCCCCCCTGCGTCTGCCCCCGGCCCGACGCCCCCGAGCCCACACCGCTACCCCAGGACGACGACAACGACGACGGCGACAACACCCCCACACCCGACGCTCACAACGGCGAAGGCAACAACGGCCCGGACGGCGGCGAAGACGGCGCCGACCAGGGCGACAGCGAAAACGGCGAAAGCGGCGACCGAAAGACCCCGGCTCCTGAGCACCAGGACACCGACAACGGTACGGGTGAGACCGACCAGGACACCGGCAGCGAAAGCGACGGTGGCAACGAAGCCCAGGACACCGACACCCACAGCGACAACGGGAAGGGCAGCGACGGCCAGGGCAACGGCGACGGCACTCCAGTACCTGACGATCAGAACAGCGGCTGTGCCTGCCCCGGGAATCCAGCCGCCGATGAGCCGGCCCCCAACAGCAAGGGCGGCGCCGAAGCCAAGGACAGGTGCCAGGGCGATCCCACGAAGAAGAAGCCCGAAAGCAAGAAGAAGGGCGAGAAGACCGCGAAGGACAAGAAGGGCAAGAAGGACAGGAAGAGCAACGGCAAATCCCACGACTCCGGCGAGAAGAGCGGCGCGTGCAAGCCCAAGCACCCGGCGCCGGACAGTTGCCCCACCGAGGACGACCAGCCTGGCCAGGTCGACCCCCAGGACAGCGACCCGCACACGAAGCCCTTCGTCATCTGACACACCGCCACCTTGGTCCGGCCACGTCCCCGGCACTCCCCGACAGGACGAACCAGAAGTAACCCGCGCTGTCAGCGCCACCTCGTCCACAAGCCCGCCCAGCAGCCGCTGGGCGGGCTTGTGAACGTTCTGCGGGCCAGAGCCTCGGCTGGCGAAGCCACGTGTCTGCCTGATCGTTCGCCGACCCCACGCCCAGGGGCGGGCGGCGATTGTCTACGGTGCCCACCGGAAGCGGACGGCACCGTCGCCGGACCGGCCACGAACTCGTAGCGGCCCGGCACCGGCGGACGGGAGTCGAACCGAACCCCCGAACCCACCCCCGCCGCGAACAGAAGCAACCGCGCGGGCACAAGGGAGCCACGCCCTCGCCAGCCCCGGCCCCAGTCCCCGGTCCCCGGTCCCCAGGAAGTCCAGACTCTCCACCGTCCTTCGGCAGCGGGCGATCAACCAGAGGCCCGCGGAGAGCCGACGGACGACGAACGCGTGCCCGCCTCCACCCTCCGCGACGCGCACGACCGCGGGCACTGGCGACCGCCCGCTCCTGGGACAGCTGCCGCCCGCACCGACGGCCGACCACAAAACCCCCAGGCGAAGGACTCCCTCACACCCGAAGCACCGGGCGAGCCGGCCTTCGCTCGGCATCCCCGAAGACACCCGCTTCGCCCCGTCCAGCGATACGGAGCCACCGTGGACGAACCGCCCGTCCGATGTCGTGAACCGTCCCGGGACAGGACCTGACAGGCACTCTGACCAGCACAGACAACGCCGGACGGTCTCGGACGGCGCAGGTGTTGTCCACGGGATTCCCACCCGGCCAGGCTGATGTTCACCGGCCCGCACCCCGCAGACGACGCCGCGTCGAAGGCCTCACCCGCGGTGCGGCGGGCCGCCCCCGCCACCACCGGTGTCGACGACCGGGCGGGACAGGAGTACCGAACCCCGGGCCGCCCGCCGATCAAGCCGGCGCCCCTTCCCATCACCGTTCCCGAACCGAGGAGCACACTCATGAACACCGTCCGAGCACGCCTGAGCCGCCCCCTGGCCGTCACCGCCCTCGCCGCGGCCCTGGCCGCCGGCCTCCTGGCCGGTGGCCTTGCCCTGACCGACGCTGGGCCCGGCCACACGGCCGCTGCCGCACCGGCCACACCGCTGTCCCCGGACAACAGCGACGACGCCGACGCCCCCACCTCCACCGAGCAGCCGAACATCACCACCGCCGACGCCGCCGACACCGACACCACCACCGCCCAGGCCGTGAAGGCCTCCTGCGGCAGCAGCGCCTCCGGCTTCGCCAACAAGTGGGGCCCCGTCAGCCGCTCCAACTGCTCCGTCCTCGGCTCCAAGGGCCACCAGGTGACCTACACCTCCTGGATCCCGGCCGGCACCCAGCAGGTCGCCACCGTGCGGGTCTGGGGCATCGATAGCAACAACAAGGGCCAGTGGTACAACGCCGGCACCATCAAGTCCAGCGGCCAGACACACCGCATCACCGTCCCCTGGGGCAACAACGCCGCCGCCCCCCGGGTCCAGGTCAAGGGCGGTGCCAGCTCCCTGTTCAGCGGCGTCCGGTGGACCCACTGACCCCCACGCCCTGACCCCGGTTCCCACACGCCCCGCGGGGTCCGGCGCCGCTGCCGGTACCGGACCCCGCGTCGGCACCGCTCGCATCAACAGCCACCGAACGGCCGACACCACCACCCGTTTCCCGAACAGAGGAGTACTGCCATGCGCGCCCTTCGAGCACGTCTCACCAAGCCCCTGGCCGCTGCCGCCGTGACCGCCGCACTCCTGGCCGGCGGGTTGCTGTGGGCCGCTCCCGGCGACACCTCCCGTGCCGCGGCCGCCTCGTCCGACACCGCCCCGCCGGCCACCGGCTCCCCGACCGCGGCCCCCACCGCGGAACGAGCCCAGGACGGCGACCCCGCCGCGGTCGTCCAGGCCAGTGCCCAGAACGCCTCGGGCTGCACCCCCGCCTCCTACGGAATGGTGTGCGGCGTCGTCAAGGGCAAGGCGCTGCGCGTCGACACCGCACACATCGCCCGCGACAAGGTCTGGCCCGAGGCGATCTGCGACTACGAGGCCGTCCTGACCGTGTACAACAGCAAGGGAAGCAAGATCCACCAGCAGCGCAGCCCGCGGCACGGCGGCTGCAGCATGGGCCGGGCGTGGTTCGACCTCGACGTCCGCAAGTCCTTCCCGAACAACTCAAAGATCGCTCTGTCGTTCTACGAGCGCGGCGTCCACCAGGGCACCACGAGCTACAAGATCACCCGATAGCGCCGACGGCCGCCCGGACCTGACCGCACCGGCACCGGGCCCGCCCGCTGAACGGGGTTGGGCTCATCGCCCGCCGATACGTTACCGGCCGCCTCCCTCGGGGAGTGTCCCGCAGCGGCGCGCACCTCCCCGGCAGCCACACAAGGGCGGCCCCGTGAGGGTCGGCGCTCCCACGCCGACCCTCACGGCCGTCCCACCTTTCCCTTCGCCCGAAAGAGAGAGTGCACCCTTGATACGAGCCATACGAGCGCGGTTCTCCCGTGCCGCTGTCGCGGCCACGGTCACGACCGGTCTGCTGGCCGCCGGCCTGCTCTGGGCCGCGCCGAACAGCGTTCCCGCGAACACATCCGCCCTCGCCCCCGCGGTGCCGCCGCCTCCGGCCCCTTCGACCTCGTCGACCGCGGCCGATGGGCAGGGCGCGGAGGCGGGCGCAGGCTCCCGGTCCTCGCCCCTCGTACCGGTGCGTCAGACCACCGGGGCCATCGCCGACCGGGTGATGACGTGGAACCTCTACGCCCCCGGAAGTGGGGAACCCGGTGACTACGCGGCCGAGATCGCGAAGTACAGGCCACAGGTCCTCGGGGTACAGGAAGGCTGCAAGCACGCGGTCGAGAAGACCGTGAAGATCCTGGCCGACAAGTACGGGCTCAAGTACCAGGTCGCCTACGGCACCGCGAGCCACGACGCGGTCAACTGCGGCGCCTTCGGCGAGAACGCCTACGGCCAGGCCATCCTCTCCGCCGCCCCGATCGCGGACACGGGCAACCAGCGCTACACCGCCGGCGGCTCGGAGGACCGCGCCTTCATGTGGGTGACCACCACCGTCGACGGCAAACAGGTCCGCATCTACAACACACACCTGGCCGAGGGACGGCAGAGCGACGTACGCGCCACACAGATCAGGCAGCTCGCCGCGACCCTGGCGGGCAAGCAACGCGTCATCGTGCTCGGCGACTTCAACACCCAGCCCGACACACCCGAGATGGCCCCACTCTGGTCCGTGGGACTGACCGACGCCGATCCGAAGTGCGGCCGGCGATCCACCGCAGGCTGCAAGCCGACCGCTGACGCCGGCCCGCCCCGCAAGAAGTTCGACTACATCCTGCTGAGCGGGGTCAAGTCCACCGGCGTGACGGTCATCGACTCCGCCCACTCCGACCACGACGTGGTCTATGCGGCGCTGAGCCTGAGCTGAAACCGCCCGCACAGGGCGGTCCGCCGGACGAACCGGCTGACCGCCCAACGGCCGTGCGGCCGCAGACCCCCGCCCAGGGCCGCTCTCACCCGTGGTGCACACCGTCGTTGCACCCCGGCGCGCTGTCCCAGCACGGGTCCTCACGAGCGGGGCCGGACGACGACGCCCCGCCGGTGGAGAACTGGGTGGGCCAACCGCTCGACGTGGACTGCGGCAACGTCGCCGGCGACGTCGCGGTCGGCAGGGGCGGCACCGCCGGCGGCTGCTGCGGCGACGTCCGCACCGGCGTCGGCGGTGGAACCACCGAGGCGGGCGCGGAACCGCCCGTCGGCCCACTACTCGGAGCCCCCGGAACGACTGCGGCGCTTGTGCTTCGACGTGCGGAAGGACTCGCGGCCGGCACAGGGACAGCAGCCCCGAGATCCGCCGTCGGTGTCGCCGACACCGGCCCCGACGCAGGGCCGGCTCCCTCCCCCGCAGATGGACTCGCCACCGTCGCCGGGCCGGTCACGGTAGGGGTAGGGGTACCGGCCGGCTCCGCGGCCCCACGTCCGCCCCCGTCCGGCAGGCCCTCGATGCCAAGCACGACAGCGGTCACCACCACCACCGCCACCGCGAGCGTGACCGCCACCACCGTGCGCCGCGCCGGCGCAGCCGTCCGCGACGTCACCCGTGAGACGCCTCGCCCCGAACCAGACGCCGCCGCCCCGGTCAGATCAGCCGCGGCGGCCTTCTGCGCACCACCATCCGACGCACTGGTTGCCCGCTCGTCCGAGCCCACCGACGACGGCTCCTCACCGCCCTGGCTCCCGGCCGGCTCCGACTCGGTGGCGGTACTCGCTGTCACGTCCCCGCTCACCCCGGACCGGGCCGGGGGCCGGAACGGCGTCACAACGGCCGTCACTGCGCGGCCCGCCGAAACCGGCTCCACCAACTCCGTCGCCTCCGACGGCTCCGTCAGTCCCGACGGCTTCACCGGCTCCGATGCCTCCGGCGGCTCCGGTGTCTCCGGCGGCACGGGTTCGGGTGTCCGGGCCGACTGGACGGCGACGGCCTTACGGGCCGTGACCCAGACCACGACATCGTCCGCATCACCCCCGCAGGCCTTGACGAACGCGGCCACAAGCTCCTCACGCGGAAGATCGGCACGGCCCAGGGCCCCCGCCAGCGTGGCACGGGGAAGAGCCTCGCCGGCCTGCTCGGCCCGCCGTTCAAGCTGGCGAAAGCTCAGGCCCGACCACTGGCGGAGTTCACGCATCACCCCGACGAACTGCTCCGGCGTCACCACACCTAGCGGACGTGGCGCCTGTGCCGCAGACGAGTCTTCACGGGAGTCGGATAAGGAAGACGGATTCACACCCGGCAGCCTAGGCAACGACCACTCACCAACTGGGCCTCTCACCGCTTTCCCCCCAGCCTCGTGCCCGACTCGTTACCGCACACCAGCGGCCACCGGCCCGACCCGGGCGCCGGGCGAATCCTGTCCTCCACCGTCGGATCCGCCCGCCCCGCAGGGTGGCGGCGGGCCGGTTGTCCCGGCCGGGCGAGGCCTCGCCGAGGACGCGGTCTGCGGCCTGGTCGCCGTCGTCGGGGTCGGGCACGGCGAGCGCGGTGGCGGTCATCGAGGTGGCCTTCCGTCAGTGGTCGGCCGGGAGCGGCGCGGTGGCCGGCCCCGGCACCCGGGCGCTCGCCCGAGTGCCGCCGACATTGCACACCACCCCCTTGTCCTCCGTCTGCCCCCACCCCTTGACCGCCACGTTGTCCCGCGTGTTCTGCCGTCAGGTTCGCCCCGGTCAGGGCCCTTGTCCTCCCGGTTTGTCCATGACCGGGATCACCCGTGGGCGCGTGGGAGCGACCGGGCCGGATCGGCGGCGGCCAGGCCCTGGTCGAGCGCCAGGCGCAGCAGGGTGAGGGCGTCGGCGGGGTTGGTGGACAGCAGCGGGATGCCGTCGGCGGCGTCGGCGACGGGGTGGCCGGCGATGAGGGCGCTCCAGTTGCCGAGGGCGTCGTAGACCTCGGTCCAGCCGGCGAGGTGCCTGCGCTGTTCGAGGGCCTGGACGGGCGGATTCGCATGATCATCGCAACGATGCTGGTCTCATGCTGTCAGAGCGCCGGTGAATAGCTCGGCCGGGGTCCGCCATCCCAAGGTCTTCCGGGGGCGGTTGTTGAGTCGGTCCTCGAACGCTCGGAGCTCCTCGGCGGTGTGGACGGACAGGTCGGTGCCCTTGGGCATGTATTGCCGAAGCAGGCCGTTCGTGTTCTCGTTCGTGCCTCGCTGCCAGGGGCTGGCGCGGTGGGCGACGAAGACTCCGTCGCGGAACATTGGGGCGAGCTGGTCGTGGCAGGCCATCTCGGAGCCCTGGTCCCAAGTCAGCGTCATTCTGGCGGTGTTGGGAAGATCCTGGAGGGCCTGGGTGAGACGTTCGCGGACCTGGTCCGCGCCGTGTCCGTCGGGCAGGGCGACGAGACGGACGTAGCGGCTGTGGCGGTCCACGAGGGTGGCGACGGCGGACCGGTTGTGCCGGCCGGTGATGAGGTCTCCCTCCCAGTCGCCGACGCGCTCGCGAAGCTCGACGACGGCGGGGCGCTCGTCGATGAGTGTTGGCGGAACGGCGAACCGCGGGGTGCGCTGGTCCGGCGCTGCTTGCGCAGTGACCGCCCGGTCCGCAGCTTCTTCGTGAGCGTCCTGCTCAGGCCGCCCTTGGCGCCCTGGTAGAGGGCCCGGTAGATGCTCTCGTGGCACAGATGCCGCTCCGGTCTGTCCGGCCACAGCTCACGCAGGTGGGCGGCGATCTGCTCGGGGCTCCACTCCAGGTCGAGCTTGGCCTGAACCTCGGCGCGGAGCTCGTGGTCGAGCCGCAGCTTCGCCAGGCGCGGGCGCCTCACGCGCTCCTCGGCGCGGTGGTGAGCCAGGTCCGCGTCGTAGATGCCCTGGTCGTGGGCGAGGGTGTTGCGCCGGAGCTCGCGGCTGACGGTCGACGGAGACCTGCCCAGGCGTTCGGCGATCTCCCGTATACCCAGGCCGCGTTCGCGCAGCGTCGCGATCCTCTTGCGCTCCAGCAGGGACAGGTAGCGGTCGGACCGGGACGGCTCGGGCAGCCGTTCCGGCGGCAGGCCGCCGTTCTCCGCCCGCCACCGGTAACCGGTCTTCCTGCCGATCCCGAGCTGCTTGCACGCCTCGACCGTGCCCACCCCGAACTGCAGCAAGCGCCAGTACTCGGCTTCAAGATCGAGCCTGCGCTTGGGTCCCCGCCTCGCCATCAACACACCCATCATGATCAAGGAATGTTGCGACAAGCGTTAGAACCCAAGGAGCGCCTGGGGGTCAGTTTTCACGAAGCGGCGGCAGGGCACCGCGACCTGGGCCTCCGTCATGTCGCGGAAGCAGGGCACGGGGATTTCCTTTCCCAACCAAAACGGCTCCGCCCCCATTGCTCGGGGGCGGAGCCACTACCCGTCTCGACGGGCCCTCACGTCCGCATGACCTTACCTGCCAGGGCTCAGATGATCGAGAGCAGGTCCACTTCGGTCTTATAGCCCGGTTCAGCGGACCCTCGGCTGCGAAGTATCCACCGTCAGGCGCCGGTCATGAGCGGGCGGCCAGCTACGCCTCGACAGCTGCGACGCGGGCAGCTGTGTCAGCGGCGTGGTCGAGGTCCGTGAATCACCGCGCGCCGGAAGCGCACAGAGCTGGTGCTGCCCCGCCGCACTATCTGCTGCAGCTTCTGTCCCTCCTGGGCGGTCAGTCTGCGCGCACAGACAGGATCGGCACCACACCTCCGGCACGCGGATCGGACGTCACCCCCCGGTGCCGTCAGTCGGTGGGCTGTTCGTCGCAGAAGACGGTCTTGATGAGCCTGTCGAGGACCTTCGGGAGTTCCAGGGTCGGGTTGATCGCGGCGTCGCCGGTGGTGAGTCCGGCGGTGAGGGTCTTGCTGCCGTCGGGGGTGGCGATCATCAGTGCTCCGTAGCCGCCGGGGGCGCCGCCGTTGTGGTGGACGATGGTGATGCCACCGTTGTCCGGTCCGAGGTTCTGGACGAACAGGCCCAGGCCGTAGCCGAGCATTCCGTGCGGGGTGCGCATCTCGTCCAGGAGCGGGGCGGGCAGGAGCCTGCCGCCGAGGAGTGCGGAGAAGAACGTGTGGAGGTCCCGGGTGGTCGAGATCAGGTCCCCGGCGCCGATGAGGAGCGAGGAGTTCTGGCGGGTGACGTCGACGACCTGCCACTGGCCGTCGTCGTCCTGGTAGCGGCAGTAGCCGTGGGCGTGCGGCTCGGGCAGCTCCGGTGAGCTTCCCGGCACCACGGTGTCCCGCAGCCCGAGCGGTTCCAGGATCCGCCGCTGCATCTCCTCGGCGTACGGGCGGCCGCCGGCCTTCTCGATCAGCAGGACGGCCAGCGTGTAGTTGGTGTTGGAGTAGCTCTGGTCGGTTCCCGGCTCGAACCGTGCGGACTCGGCCAGGGCGAAGCGCACGAGTTCCTCCGGCTGGTAGGTGTCGAACCGGTTGTCCACCCACGGCTTGCCCACGGCGGGGATCCCGGGCACGAACGTGCCGTCGGGGGCGAGGTCGCCGGTGTAGCTGGGCAGCCCGCTGGTGTGCTGCAGCAGCATCCGCACGGTGATCCGCGGGTCCAGCCCCAACTCGGGCAGGTGGTCGGCCACCGGGGCGTCCAGTGCGAGGGCGCCGTCGGCCACCAGGTGAAGCACCAGGGCCGCGACGAAGGTCTTGGTGGAGCTGCCCACCCAGAACCGTCCGTCCGTCGGCGGCTCGGCGCTCTCCCCTAGCTCGCGCACCCCGGCGCTGCCGACCCATTCGCCCCGCTCGTCGTGCACCCGCATCTGTATCCCGGCGAAGCCGGCGTCGACGAACTCCTGGATGGCCTTCTGCAGTTCCGGGCGGTCCTGCGCGGTGTTCTGCTCAACGGTGTTCATGGTCGTTCCTTCTCTTGCGATGGTCGGGTGGGTTGTGGCGGGGGCACTACTCAGAGGCTGCGGGCGGTGATGTCGCCGTAGGCGGTGGTCGCGTGGATGGTCAGGCCAGCGATGCCTTCGTTCCTGAGCGAGTTGTGGATGCGGCCGTAGTTGCTGCCGGCATCCAGCGAGGCGGAGACTCCGGAGGCGGCGCAGACCGACACGTCGCCGGCCTCGGTGCGCAGTTCGAGCGTGCCGCTCATGGCCTCGGCGATGCGGATGTCGCCCTTTCGGGTGCTGATCACGGCGGAGCTGCCGAGGCGGCCGACCGCGATGTCTCCGGCCTGGAGGGTGAGGTGGGCACCGGTGGCCTCGTCGATCTCGACCGTGCCCTCGGCGCCCTCGAAGGTGACGTCGCCGAGCCGTCCGACGGCCCGGAGGTTGCCGCTGGCCGCCTTCGCCTCGACGCGGGAGCCGGCGGGCAGCCGGACGGTCACCTCGACGGCTCCGGTGTTGCCGACGAGCTGGCTCTTCGGCAGTGCGGCCTCGATCGACAGGAGGCCGTCGGTGTAGCCGACCCGGGTCTCCTCGGCGGCCTTCACGTCGCGGTTCTTCGAGGCGTCCGCGGGCAGGACCTCGACCGTCGTGTCGGCCTGGTCGGCGGCGATGATGTGGACGCTCCCCGCGGGTATGTCGAGGACGGTGGAGATCGGGGCGGGGGTGTCGAACTTCTGCATCTTGCTCTTCTCGCTTCTTGTTCTTGCTCTTGTCGGGCGGTGGGTCAGGTTCCTGCGGGCGGCACCCATTCGGTGAGCTGGACGACGACGCCGTTGGGGTCGACCAGTCGCACCACCAGGTCGCCCCACGGCTCCTGGTGCAGGGTCACGGACAAGTGGGCTTCGTCGTTGCGCAGCCGCTCGTACTCGGCCGTGATACCGGTGACCTCGAATGACACGACCACGTCGGTAGGCCCTTGGCCGGGCCCGTGCCGTTCGAGGTCGCGCCGCACCAGGACGAGGTCGACGGCCGCGTCGTCACGGGCGAGCTCCACGAAGTCCTCGTCAGCCAGGACTTCACGGAATCCCAGGTGGGTGGTGAAGAACCGGCTGGAGGCGGCTGGATCGGTGACCGTCACGGACACCGAGGAAGACACGACGTTCATCGCTGCGTCCCTCCTTCTTGCTCGATCCTCGGAACGGATCAAGCTTCGGACGCAGCGGTACTGGGGAACAACGACGGATGTCGAAAGGGTCGTTAACCCCTGTGTTTACGACGCCCAGCCCAGCCTGGAGGCAGGCAGCCACGCAGGGTGCGAGGGCGGCCCGACACGAACGGGTGGAGCTCCCGGCCGGCAGGCGTGTGGGTCACAGCTGGAACGTGCCGAGGTGGCGGACGGTCTCAGCGAGGGCACGGATGGCGTCGTTCTCGGTCTCGGTGCGCCACACCAGGCCGAAGCTCAGCGGCCCGAGGTCGTTGAAGGGCAGCCAGAGGATGTCCGGGCGGCCCCAGTAGCGGGTGACGTGCGAGGGATTGATGTTGACCACGTCGCCGGCGCTGACGAGCGTGAAGATCTCGTCGTTCGTGGTGACCATGGGGCCGCGCTCGATCGTGCGCCCGCGCGGGGTGTGCGCGGGTACGAAGCTGTCGGCCCAGTAGCCGGGGATCTGTGGTGCGCCGGTGTGCTGGAAGTCGGCGAGCATCTCCACGGAGACGGAGGTGCGGGTGGCCAGTTCGTGGTCCACGGCAACGGCCAGCATGCGCGGGTCGGTCAACAGAACGGGGCCCACGGTGAGATCGTCCTCCCGCACGGGCAGCCACGCGACCAGGACGTCGATGTCCCCCCGCCGCAGTCCGCCGAAGGGGTCGCTGAAGGGCGCGTGACGGATCGACAGTTCCCACTGTGGATGCCGCGAGCGGAACGTCTGCCAATAGAGCCGCAGATCGTGGGCGTTCCCGGGGATCATGCCGATGCGCAGCCGTCCGCTGACGCTGCGGGCGGCCATCCGCGCGCGTTCCAGCGACTCGTGCAGGCCCGCGTAGACCGGCCGCAGGTCGTCGCGCAGTTGTCGGCCGACCTCGGTCATGCGCACGCTGCGGCTGGTGCGCTCGAACAGCTGGGCGCCGATCCGCCGCTCCTGGGCCTTGATCGCCTGGCTGACGCGGGCCGGGGACACGTGCAGTCGCTCCGCGACGCGGCCGAAGTGCAGTTCCTCGGCCAGCACCAGGAAGATCTCGATGTCCCGCAGCTCCACAGTCACCTCTCTTGAAGAACATCCGACGACCTGCCGGTCATCGGGCATCGCGCGAGCTATTCACGCCCTCAGTCGGGCAGGAGCCCCAGGTCGCTCACGACGTGGGCGAAGGCGCGGATCATCTCGTTCTCGGACTCGGTCCGCCACACCAGCGAGTACGCCAGTGGCTCCAGCCCCTTGACGGGCAGATAGGTGATGTCCGGACGCGGGTAGTAGCGGGCCACGTGCGCGGGGAAGAGGCAGACCGCCTCCTGCATACCCACCGCCATGAAGATATCCGCGATGTTGTTCACGTCGGCGCCCCGCTCGATGAGCCGGCCGCGGGGCGAGGTTCGCGGGAGGTAGTGGTCCAGGTGGCGGGCGCGGAAGATCTCGAAGAACCGCCGCAGCTCCTGGATGTTGGCGGGGAACAGGCTCACCCGCAGCGTGCCCGTCTTGCCCCGGGCCGCCAGCCGAGCCCGCTCCAGGCTCTGCGTCAGACCATGGTGCACCAGGCGCAGATCGTCCCGCAGCGCCTCACCCAGCGGAGTCAGCCGGACGTTGCGGCTGTCGCGGGCGAACAGCTCCGCACCGATGGAGCGTTCCTGCTTCTTGATCGCCTGGCTGACCCGCGCCACGGAGATGTGCAACCGCTCCGCAGTCCGGCCGAAATGCAGTTCCTCGGCCAGGGTCAGAAATATTTCTATGTCGCGCAGCTCCACGTGCCCCCACTTTCCCCGCCTCGCCTCGCCCCGCCCCGCCCACGCCAGCGGCCCGGCATGATCTATCACACCGGGCTCGCAAGGACCAATGCACCTTCGACCGACGGATACCGGGAGTCGTCCGAGTCCTGGGCCGCCCTCCTGCGTGACTGCGCTTGCCGCGGCATGCGCGCCCCGGTGCTGGCGGTCGGCGACGGCGCACTCGGCTTCTGGAAGGCCCTGCGCGAGGTCTTCCCCGCCACCCGCGAGCAGAAGTGCTGGGTTCACAAAACCGCCAACGTTCTCGATGCCATGCCGAAGTCCGCGCAGCCGGCAGCGAAGCCGGATGGAACACGGGTTCCACCATCGGCTCCAGGACCATGGCCACAACCGTCTGCGCGATCCTGTCCGCGACCGTGGGCACCCCGAGCACCCTGACCTTGCCCGATCCCCCGGGCTTGGGAATCTCCACCATCCGCACCGGCGGCGGGAAGTAGCAGCCCGGCGCCATGCGATTCCACAGCCTGTAAAGGTTGCCCCGAAGGTTCTCCTCGAACTGTGCGATCGACTCACCGTCGACACCCGCCGCGCCCTTGTTGGCCTTGACCCTCAAGTACGCTTCGAACACCAAGTGCTTCGAGATCTCAAACGACTTCGATCCGCTCGTCCGGCTCCTCCCGGGAACTCCGGTTGACCACCAAGCAGACCCAGACGACCCGTCCCCTTCGCTCCACCCGCATTACCGGGCTTCATCACTGCTACGAGACGGTCTGCCCCCGTGCCCCGCGACGGTACTCGGTTCCTCGCGGCGTTGTCCGCTTGGAGTACTCCCTCTCGCCGTCGGCCCACCGGGCCGGCGACAGTGTCGGGGCGACAGGTTCCCACGTTCCGTGCAAGAGCCCGGACCAGGCTCGCGCCGCCTACATGCCGGACGCCATCCGGGCAGTCAGCAGGCTCCCCCCGGACGCGCCGCGCTTCCGCGACCTGGCCGATCAGCAGTTCTGGCGCGCCGACATACCCGGCGCCGAGCCGCAGCCCGGCTACGGGCCGCTGGAGGCGATCGCCCGCAACAAGGTCAACCTGCGCAAGATCCGCGAGCAGTGGCCGGACATGCTGCGCGTGGCCGGGTCGCTGATCACCAACCAGGTCCGCGCCTACGACCTGCTGCGGATGTTCGGCCGCGAGGGCCACCCGACCCCGCTGGGGCAGGCGTTCGCCGAGTACGGCCGGATCGAGAAGACCTTCCACCTGTTCGACCTGGTCGACCCGGTGGACGACACCTACCGGCGGCGGATGAACCGCCAGCTCACCGTGCAGGAGTCCCGCCACACCCTGGCCCGCGCGATCTGCCACGGCAAGCGCGGCCACATCCAGCAGGCGTACCGGGACGGCCAGGAGGACCAGTTGGCCAGCCTGGGACTGGTGCTCAACGCCGTGGTGCTGTGGAACACCCGCTACCTGGACGCCGCCGTCGAAACGCTGCGGGCGCTGCCCGCAGACCAGCGCGAGCACGACGTCCTGGACGAGGACGTCGCCCGCCTCTCCCCGCTCAAGGCCGGGCATCTGAACGTCCTGGGCCGGTACGCCTTCACCCCCTCCCAGCCCGAGGGAGCCCTGCGCCCGCTGCGCGGCCCGGCCGCGGCGGACGACGACGACCAGGGCGAGGAGTAGCCCGGCGCCCGAAGGGCCGTACGGGAAGGAACCGGCGGCGCGGAGTGTCGTTGAGCCGGTGCGCGGGCCCCCGCCCGCGGCAGACGAAGGGAGAGGGCCGTGCCGAACGTGGCGAGCCCGGAGCAGAGGAAGGCCCAGCGCCGCATGGTCGGGCGGGTCAACGCCGGCGGGGTGCTCAACCGCGACGGCCTGGCGTTCTGGCGCGAGGCCGACTGCGGCGAGTTCTACCCCGACGCGGACGAGGTCGCCCAGGACCTGGCGGTGCTGCAGGTGCCGTGCGAGATCGTGACGGCCTACCGGTTCCCGCCGGCCAACAGCCGCTCCCAGCGCCCCCGCAAGGGCTACGAGGTGCGGATCGCCACCAAGGACCTGCCGTCGCTGGAGGTCTGGATGCCCTCGTTCAAGAACCGCCCGCCGATACCCGAAGACGCGCCCGGGCTGGAGCTTCCTGTGCTTCCAGCCCAAGCCCGGCCGGATGGAGATGTTCTCCCACACCAGGTTCGCCGCCGCCTGGCCGTGGTGGACGGAGAAGCAGGCCGGGCGGATGGGCCTGCTGTGCGCCGAGTGCGGCTACGACCTGCGCAAGCAGGACGACGAGACCCGCCTGCCCTACAACATCCCGACCAAGCCCGGCGGCTTCCGGCTGGTGTGCGGGGTGTGCTGCAACGACGGCAACGACGTCATGGACCAGGCGGAGGCCGCCGCCGCGGCCGCGATGGTCGCGGCCGGAGTGACGGCGCCCGTCCCCGCTCCTTCGGCGCCGTCCGTGCCGGCCACCTTCACCGCCGGCGGCACCTCGTGATGCCGGTCGCCGAGCTCAAGGGATTCCTCTGATCATCCCAGGACTGCGGGCCCGGCAAGATCCCGCGCGGCGCGTACGCCGCGCCGGTAGGAGCGCGCCTGGCCCGCAGGGATGGATCGCAACGGATTACTGCGGGCCAGGGGTATCTCGTAAAGGCCGGGGGGCCAGAGGTCAGTCTTCTTCGGATTCGGAGCAGATTGCCCAGGCTTCGGTGCGGGTGTCTTGTGCTACGCCACGGGCGAGCGCGAGCACACGCCAGCTCTGGCCGTCGTCGGAGGGGCGTGAGGCAACCAGAGCGTTGCCGTTTGCGTCGCCGCCGCCGCCGGTCAGGTGGTAGCCGTCTGGGCAGGTTGCCGTGACGACCTCGCCAAAATTGCCACTCGCCTGCACGATCTTGGTCGTCTGTGCAGCGGCGGTTGCTGGCGTCGTCAGACTGCCAAGGCCAAAGACGGCCCCTACGCAGGAAGCGACCACCGCAGCAATCACCAAGCGATTCTTCAAAATTCTCCTTCGATCCTTCAGTGTGACCATGGCTGCCATCGTTCCGGCAGCGCGAGAGAACAGCCCCGCAACCACCCCGGAGAAGACCCTCAATCACTCATCTGGGTAACAACCGGCCTGTGGTGAGGCTGACCGGTCGACCTCGAACCGGCTTCTGAGCGCCCGTGCGACGCTCGCGAAGCCACGGCCGGGGACATGTAGCGGAACGTAGCGACGGTGACGGTGGGTCACTCGCAGAAATGAACAGTTGCGAGAGTTCTGCGAGACCCCCGAAACGTGCCCGGCTTGTCCAGGTCCCAGCTCGCAGAAAACCTCTCAAAACTCCGGCGTTCTGCAACACACTTCTGAGAGACTTCCGGCATGGATCTGACACCCGATCAGGCCGCATCTGCGGTGGAACGCCACGATTGCCCGAAGTGTGAAGTCCCTGCGGGCAGTCCGTGCCGGACGATGGGCGGCAAGACCGCGGCGAAGTACCACACCGCCCGGTTCATCCTCGTGCCCAGGCTCCGCGAGGACCTGGAGGTGCTGGTGCCCGCCGACCGCGGCCCGGGCAAGCCCTGGCACCGGGGGCCGGTCCCCGTGCTCGCCCCGGCGCCCGAGCACGCCGCCCCGCCGATCCGGATCGGGTACGCGCGCTGCTCGACCGCCGAGCAGGAGCTGGAGAGCCAGCTCGTCGCCCTGGCCGCGGCCGGGTGCGCGAAGGTCTTCCAGGAGAAGATCAGCACCCGCATCAAGTACCGGCCGCAGATGGAGGCCGCACTCAGCCTCGCCCGGCAGTTCAAGGAGGCCGCCCCCGACCAGGTGGTGATCCTGACCGTCCACGAGTCCAAGCGCCTGGCCCGCAACGCCGCCGAGCTGATGCAGATGGCCGCCGACCTGGAGAGGGCCGGCATCCTGCTCGAACTCCTCACCGGCCCGATGACCGGCATCTACGACCCCAACGGCTTCGGCGCGATGTTCTTCGCCGTGCTGGCCGTCGGCGCCCAGCTCGACCGCAACTACATCCGGGAGAAGACCCTGGAGGGTCAGGTCACCGCCGCCGCCAAGGGCAACCACGGCGGCCGGCCGAAGGTCATCAACGACGACATGCTCACCTTCGCCCTCGCGCTCAAGGCCAAGGGCGTCCCGGTCCCCGAGATCGCCGGAAAGCTCGTCATCAAGGACGGCAAGAACGCCGGGAAGAACCCCTCCGTCGCCTCGGTGTACCGGGCGCTCGCCGAGGCCGAGCAGGCCGAGCTCGATGCCCCGGCCGACGACGACCTGCCCCGGCGGCCCAAGCCCTCCCGCATCCTCCGCCCCGAAGACCCGCTCACCCCCGAGGAGATCGAGCTGCGCGAGCGGCTGGTCGCCCAGCGGGCCGAGCTGGACGCCGCCGACCTCGAAGAGGTCGGCCGGTGATCCCCGGCCCGCACCGGCTGAAGGGCGGCGCGCTGCAGCTCGGCGCCGAGGAGCCCGGCCTGCCAGGCCCGTTCGGTACCTGGACCGACAGAGACGGCCAGGAGCCGCAGGAGACCGAGGCCGCCGACCCGGGCGAAGCCGAGTTCCGGTGCTGAGCACCGGGCGGAGCCGGCCAGCACTCGGCATCCGGCCGGACGGCGCGCGACCCTGGAGTCGTGGCCCGCGTTCGGTACTGCGAGAACTGCGGCGCCCGGCTCCCCCTGAAAGCCTCGGCCCGGCGCCGGTACTGCGACGACGTCTGCCGCTCGCAGGCGTACCGCAGGCGGGTCGCCTCCGACCGGATCTGGACGCTCGGGATGATGCTCGCCGAGGCCGAGCATCTCGGCGACAGGCGCATGATCCGGCTGCTGACCTGCCCAGAGTGCGGCGTCATCACCTTCGCCGGGGCGATCCATCGGATCGACATGCGGTACTGCTCGGGGAAGTGCCGATCCCGGGCCTACCGGCGGCGCGCTGCCCGCCGGGCTCGGATCGCAGCCGCAGCGTGACGTCGAGCCGTTGCGGAAATCAGGGGGCTACCGGCGGTATGACGCCTTCACGTCATGCTCCAAAAGCCCGCGCGGAGCGCAGGAACCAAGATCCGGAACTCAGAAGGCACCCCTGTGGAGGTGGGCCGTGTTCAGCACCGTTCGTACCGTGATGACCTTCGCTGTGGATCCCGAGGCGTCGGCCCGGTGGTGGGGCGAGCTCCTGGAGGTCCCCGTGAAGACGGACGTCAGCGACACCGGGGCCGTCTACGCCTGGGTGGAGATCGGTGGGGTCGAGGTGGGCTTCCATCCGGTGGATGATGAGCGCAACCCCAGGGGTGGCAGCCCGATCGTGTACTGGGGCGTGGACGACGTCGACCGGGTCCGGGAGCGGCTGCTGGCGGCCGGCTGCGAGCACCACCGCGGCCCGCTGACGATCGAGCCCGGACGCAGGATCGCCCAGCTGCGTGACCCGTTCGGCACGATCGTCGGCATCGAGGGCCCGTAGCGGCGCGCGAACGCCCGATGCCTCACCGACCGTGGTGGTCAGCAGAGCACCGGGTGTTCGGCGTTCACCGGTCCAGACCGTGCAGGCTCTCCAGGCCAGTGGCCGCCGCGTACGCGCACAGGGCGGCCTTCAGCGAGCCGACCGTCCAGCTGCCGCCAAGCGCGGTGGTGGCATCCAGGTACAGGCCCAGCACCCGGTCCGGGCTGAGCTCGTGCCCGGCTTGGCGCAGGACGGCGGGCAGGGTGACCAGGTCGATCAGCCCGGTCACGTCCGGGCGCACGCTCTCCACATCGAGCAGCACCACCTCGCCGTCCGGGCGCCGGCGCAGGTGCCCGGGCTTGAGGTCGAGGTGGCCGAGCGGCACCAGGGCGGGGCCGTAGGCATCCAGGTGCGCGGCCAGCACCTCGCCGTACGCTGCCGGGTCGGCGATCCAGGCCGGGGCCGGAGCGTCGAGCAGGGCGGCGAGGGTGAAGCCGGCCATCGCCTCGGCGGCCTCGCCGGGCAGCCGCAGCGAGGCGGTGTGGACGGCGGCGACGCGCTCGGCCAGCACGGCGGGCATCCGCGGACCGCTCCACTCAGCCGCCTCCGGCAGGTACTCCAGCAGCAGCGACAGCGAGCTGTCGCCCTCCGAGTACAGCCGGGCGACCGGGGCGGTGTCGGCCAGCAGTGCGTACGCCAGCGTCTCCCCGGCGTACGCGGCCGGATCGGCGTGGAGCTTGAGCACCAGCGAGCACTCCGGCGGCGGCCGGTGGACCGCGAACACCGCGGCGGTGTACCGGGCGCTGACCACGCTGACCCTGCCGTCCACGCCGGGGTGATCGGCGGCGAGCACCTGGCGGGCGCGCACGAGAAGGTCGACGGGGTCGGTGGGCATCGGGGTGGCCAGCCATCCGGCGGGGCGGATGCGGGCGAGTCCCGTCAGCGCCTGGGCGGCGGTGGCTGGCGCGGTGGTCACCGGGTGCCTGCCGGGGCGGTGATGCCGGCGGCCAGGTTCACGTAGGACAGGGCGGCGAGGTCGGGGCGCTGGTGCTCGCCGTAGATACCGAAGAAGGCGTAGACGAGGCTGTCCAGCGGGCGGCCGATGTGCCAGCACTCCATCGCTCCGCCGGCCACGTCCCACACCTGCAGGCGGCCGGTGAGCAGGGCGAGGTAGTCCTGGAAGAACATCTCGGCGCCGAACGGGTAGGCGGCCATCGCCTCTTCGCGGCCGGTCGCCTCGACCCGCGTGAAGTCGGCGGTGGTGACGTCCCAGGCGTACTGGAGGAGTTCGCCGCCGGGGCCGTCCTTGAGCCGCAGCACCGCGCGGTGGGGGCCGAGCGGGCCGGAGAGGTACTCGTGGATGCTGCACGCCAGCATGCCGGTGGCGGTGGCCAGCAGTTCGCGGCCCAGCCGCGGCAGCTCCGCCTTCACGACCGCGAGGGCCTGGTCCTGCTCGGTGGGCGGCTCGGCGAGCGGGACCAGGTCGACGGTGCCGGGGTCGGCGAGGAACGCGGCGTGTGCGACCAGTGCCTCGTACTCGTAGTCGTCGTCGATCCGCACCCAGCCCACCTGGTCGGTCGTCACCTTCTGTGCCGGTGTGGCGGGTACGGTCAGGCGGTCGCCCGGGCGCGGGCCGTGGACGTGGAAGAGGTGCTGCAGGCCGTTGGCGGCCTCGGCCATCTTCGGGTGGTCGGAGTAGAGGAACGGGCCGTGCGGGGAGGCCGGGGGCAGGAAGCCGTTGCCGCACAGCGCCACGTCCTTGATGCCGTCGAGTGGGGCGAGGACGTCGAGCAGCAGCTGGTTGAGCACGGACAGGCCGGTCTTGTGCCGGGTGCCGTCCATGCCGGGCAGCAGGTTGACCGAGGAGGCGGGCATGCCGGGCGGCACGATCTGGGAGTTGTTGGAGACCACCGCGACGCGGGGCACGGGCTGGGCGCCTTCGGCGACCTGCTGCAGGTACAGGTCGGAGGGGTCGGCGTCCACCGCGATGAACACGCTCGGTCCGTCGCCGACCTGCAGGCAGGGCTGGACGACGCGGTCCTCCCAGAAGAGCGTCTGGGCGCCGGCCGGGTAGAGGGTGACGCGCAGGTCGCCCAGCTCGATCGGGGTGGTGTGGTCGACCTGGCGGACCTTGAAGCCGAGCCGGACGATCGCCTCCTTGACCGGGGCGGGCAGCAGCGGCCCGGTGTAGACGGGCACGGCGCGGTCGAGCAGGTCCAGGGAGGGCAGGTGGAAGTGGTCGAGGTGTTCGTGGGTGAGCACGACGGCGTCCGGGCGGGGCATCAGGCTGGTGTCGATCCGGCGCGGCGGCCAGACCCGGCACTCGGCCCGGCCGGGCAGGCCGAACGCTTCCTTGAGGACGGGGTCGATCAGGACGCGGTGGCCGCCGCCCTGGACCAGCCAGGTCTGGTGGCCCAGGAACGTCAGCTCCAGGCGGGTGTCCACGGGTTGCCTCCTTGATGTGCGGGACCGGGGGTGGAGAGCCCGGGAGGGCGGGGCGGCCCCAGCCGTCCCGCCCTCCCGGAGATCACTCAGTGGTGGTAGGTGTGCGGGGCGGCGGCCAGCGCGCCGGTGCCGACGAGTCGGCTGACCTTCGCCTGGAGCGCGGCGACCTTCTTCGGGTCGAGCGTGACCGGGGCCTTCGCCGGGGTGGTGGTCTTCATGGCGCAGTCCTCCTTACGTAGAGGGGTTGGGGACTCGGCCGGGCGGGCCGGTCCGGTGCTCAACAGTTCACCGCCGGGCGGCTCTTGGGTCGAGGCCGGATCAGCGGACGCTTCACCGGACACCGTGACGGGTAGGTACCGGCCTCTCGCTGACGGTGGCCATGATGGCTACCGTGGTGGTCCTGGATTCCGGGGGTGCCCATGCCCGAACATGCCGTCGCCAACTGGGGCTTCGTCGCCGCCCGCGTCGAACGCGGCTGGCACACCCAGGAGGACTTCGCTACCGCGTACGACGAGACGGCCCGCAAGTTGCGCGAGCAGGCCAGGATCTCGGTGCGGCAGGTGAGGCGGTGGGAGTCGGGCGAGTCGACGTGGCCCAACCGCGACGCCCGGCGCGTCCTGGAGGCGATGTTCGGCTGCCCGCTTGAGGACCTCGGCTTTCGCCGGCCCGCCCGGCCCACCGGACGGCGCCCGGACGGGAGCGGAGAGAAGCTGGAGGAGTGCGACGTGCGCCGACGGACGTTCTTGGGACTGGTGGGCGCTGCCCCGGTGCTCGACCTCACGGCCCTGGACCACCTCACCGCCGCCGCGAACCACGCCGGCCGCCACAATCGGGACGAACTGCTCGCTCACCTGCGGACCGCGCTGGACGACGCCGCCCGCGCCGACGGCCTGGCCGGCCCGCACGAGGCGCTGCCTACCGCACTGGGAATCCTCGCCGCGATCAACTCCGCCGCCCGCACCGCCGCAGAGGACCTGCGCCGCGAGCTGCTGGTCCTCGGCGCCCGGGGCGCCGAGCTCGCTGCCTGGCTCCACCGCGACGCCGGCGCCCCCGCCCCGGCCGTCGCGTACTGGCACCACCAGGCGAAGGAGTGGGCGACGCTGACCGGCGACGGCGCGATGCACGCCTACGTCCTGCTCCGCCAGGCCCAGGCCACCGACCGCACCGACGCGGCCCGGATGCTCGACCTCGCCCGCGCCGCCACCACCGGCCCCTGGACGCTGCCACCCAGGCCCCGCGCGGAAGCGTTCCAGCAGCAGGCCCGGGCCTTGGCCCTGACCGGCGCCGGTGCCGACCAGGTGGCCCGCGTACTCGACCAGGCGCACGCCGCGCTCGGCCAGGCCGCCCCGCCGAGCGGGCCAGCCACCTGCACCGGTCCGCTCGGCGACGGCTACACCCGTGAACGGCTGATGGTGCAGACCGCGATCTGCTACCACGAAGCCGGCCACAGCGACCAGGCCGTCAGCCTCTTCGGCGAACACCTCGCCGCGGCCGCGTTCGCGCCCCGCGACCGGGCGTACTTCACCGCCCAGTACTCCGGCGCTCTGGTCGCGGTCGGCGAACCGGACGAGGCTGCCACTGCCGCGATGGAGGCCCTGACGCTCGCCGCCGGCGCCCGCTTCGGGCAGGCCCTCACCGAGCTCCACCGCACCGCTGACCACCTCGCGCCGTACGCCGAGCGTCCGGCGGTACGGGAGTTCCGGCAGCGCCTGGGCGAGCTGGCGGTGGCCTAACCGGCCAGGAAGGTGCTCACCTTCTCGATGACCTCGCGTTGCCACGCCTGCGACTTCGGGTGAAGGTACTGCGGGTCGTCGTGGGCGGCGAAGCCGTGCTGGGCGGCGTCCAGCTCCACCAGCTCCACCGGCCCGCCGAACATCGGCCGGTACCGGCGGGACGACTCGATGGGCACGAAGGTGTCCGCGGTGCCGTGCACCATCAGCACCGGCGCCCGCACTCCGGCCAGGATCGCCGGGGTGTCCAGGTAGAAGACCTCGTTGAGCAGGGCCCGGTTCAGCTTGAACGGCGACTTCTCGGTGAAGCCCTGCTCCTCCAACCGGACCGCCATGTCCCCGGCCAGGTAGTCGTGCGACCAGCCCGGTCGGGAGGTGACGTACCGCTCCTTGTAGTCCAGCCGCGGATTGAGCAGCACCAGCTTGGCGACGTCGTCGGGCCGGTGGGCGGCGTGCAGTGCGGCGGCGCCGCCGGAGAACGAGGCGGCGATCACGTGCACCGGGCCCGGCCGGCCGGTGTGCGCTCGCAGGTGGTCGCTGGCCGCGCGGATGTCGTTGGTCACCGAGGCGATTGTCAGCTCCGACTCACGGCCGCCGCTGGCTCCGTGCGCCCGCAGGTCGAAACGCAGACTGGTCACTCCCGCAGCGGCGAGGCCGGCGGCCAGGCGCGTGAAGAAGCCGCCCTCCTCCCGGGTCACTCCCGACCCGTGGACCAGGACCGCCATCCCGACCGGCGTCTCGGCCGAGCAGACCGTGCCGAACAGCGCGGTACCGTCCAGGGACTGAAACGCCGTCTCGTGATCAACCATAAGCAGATGGTAGCGAGAAGGCGGGGCACCGGGGCCCGGAGGCTCAAGATCATCCCATGGCGGCTTTCCGGCTCACCTTGGCCGGAGACAAGAGCCTTCACGGCTCCAAGATCACGTCATGGCCCTTTTGCACGTACCTTGGCTGGACCCCCGTACGAGCCGATCTCGGTGGCCAGCGCGGCGCCGTCGGCGAGCTGCTCGGCGTCCCAGCCCGTGACGTCCAGGAGGAGACCGTCGAGCGGGCCGGCGACCAGTTCCCGGTACTCGTGGCCTGGCTGCGGGCCGGTGTCCGCGTCGTGGTCGGCTCCGTAGACCCGGCCTCGCATCAGCGCCTCGTCGTCCATGCCGGCCAGCATCCCAGCTTGTACTGACAGGCCGCGGGCTTCAGGGCTTGCGGTTGAGGAGGAGGGCGAGGAGGTCGCGTGCCGCGCGGCGGCGGTGTGGGCTGGGGGCGGCCAGGGCGGTGAGGGCGAGGACGGTGATGGTCGTGAGGTAGCCGGCCGCCGAGGTGGCCAGGGCGAGGGTCGCGGGGTCGTTGGCGTTCATCGGCCTTGTTCCGTTCGGGTCTGTCGTGTCGGGCCGGCGCTCTGGTGGGTGGCGGCCCGGCGGGCGGGTGGGTCAGTGGGAGGCGAGTTCCTGGAGGCGGTGGGCGACGTCGGCGGTGGGCAGGCTCAGCAGGCCGCAGTCTCCGTCCTCGCGGGGCAGGTCGTTGATCGCCTCGCGTAGCGCGCTGCCGGGTCGGGGAAGGCCGGCGGTGTCGGGCAAGGGTGGGGCGAGGCGGGAGGCGAGGTGTGTGTAGCCGGGCAGGTCGGGCAACTCGGGGGCGATGGGAGCGATGGTGCCGTCTTCCAGGCGGGCGGCCTGCTGGAACCAGTGTTCGGCGTCGTGCGGTTCGCCCGTGCGCAGGTGGTGGAGGTAAAGGCAGTAGGCGGCGAGGTGGCTGCCGGCGCCGGCGGCGAACTGCCACCACCAGACGGCGGAGTATTGGCGTCCGGCGAGGTCGAGCAGGCAGCCGAAGACGAGTCCGCCGTTGGGCTCCCAGCCATCGACGAGGCGGTCGATCTTCTCGCAGGCGTCGGGTTCGTTGATGACGACGGTGGCCAGGGCCCGCAGGTCGCGGCGGGCGTCGGCGTGCACGGCCGTGGGTGTGGTGGGCAAGTGCGGCACCGGGTCGGGGGAAGTGGTCTGCGGCATTCGGGTGGCGAGCTTCTCGGCGATACGGCGCTGGCCGGCATGGAGGTCGTATTTCGGGCGGTCGGCGGGCAGAGGGCCCGCGGCCTCCAGCAGACGATCGAGGTCGGGGAGGGTCGTCACCTGGTCACTCCTGGTCCTTGGTGGTGCCGGGGCTGATGATCCGGCGTGACTGCAGCCGGGCCTCCAGCTTGTGTCGGGCCTGGGTGGTGAGGGACTTCACCGTGCCCTGGTCGATGCCCATCGCCTGGGCTGTGCGGGCCACGGTGAGTCCGGTGATGAAGCGCAGCACGATCACGTCGAACTTGGCACCCGTCAGGTTCTTGATGGCCTCGCCGAGCGCGATGCCCGCCTCCAGGTTGTTGACGCTGGCGGTCAGATCGTCGAGGAACGGCTCTTTCTCCAGGCGTAGCGCCGCGGAGAACATCAGCCGGCCGGACAGGGCGCGGTAGCGGTCGACGTGCTCGCGTTCCACTTCCACGAGGTGGCGCAGCGCGGCCCAGGCGTGGGTGGCGGGCTGGGGGTGGGTCAGGACGCGGTCCCAGCAGGCGCCGAGTTCGGTGAACGCGTCGGTGACGAGGTCCTGGGCGAGGGTGGCGTCGTCGAGGCAGGCGTAGGCGTAGTCGTAGTAGGCGTCGGCGTGGAGTTCCTGGAAGGCTCGGAAGGTTATGGGCAGGTCCACCTGGGGGGTGGTGCCGGCGGCGTCGGTGTGGGTTGGGTCGGTCACTTCGCCTCCCCGGCCGGGTCCGGAACGCTGCCGCGCGGGCGTCGTGAGCGGACGGCGCAGGGCAGGGCGAGGACCACGGTGCCGGGCTGGCCGGCGGGCCTCGGCGGGAGAGGGGGACACAGGTACATAGGGGCAGGGGTCCTTCGCTGGTCGGATGCGGGAACAGGGGCACGGTGACGTTGCGCTGGGAGCCGTGTGCGTAGCGTGCCGATAGGAGCATCCAATCCCTCGAACGGCCGAAAGGTTCACGTTCCGAAGGTAAAGAATTGCGGAGGGTCACGTTCCGGGGTTTAGGAAGACGACTTCCACCTGAAACGGGCTGAAACGGGTGAAGAACGACGACACCCGGGCAGCGACATACCTTCACCCCCAGGAGAAGCTTCAAGTCATGGACGCAGGCGCCGGCCGATCCGTCTGCCTGGAGGAAGCGGGGCGGCCACGTCCGGCACAGCTACGGCAGCGCCCCGCTGCGGCGGCTACGCCAACGCGGCGGCCGCGGTGTCCTGCGGCTGCCTGATGCCGGTGGCGCTCTCCTCCGCCGCGCGGACGGCACCGGTGCCATCCGGAAGCCACAGCTCCGCAGCGCGCGAGCGTGTGGCGGCCCCTCGCCCCGATACCGTCACCCGCACCTGGCGTCCGGTCAGCTGCCCGTGCCCTCCCCCAGACCGGACCACCGCCGGGAGCTCACCTCCAGGCGCAGCTGGGCGCCGGGCCAGGGGCCGGGGGTGAGGAGGATGGTGCCGGTGCGGCGCAGGTGGGCGGCGAGGCGCTCCAGGGCGCGGGGCGCCAGGCCGGTGGGGGTGGCGGCGAGGATGACGGGGCAGGCGGCGGCGAGGGCGGTGACCACCTCGCTGTAATGATCACTGGGGTGGTCGGCGACCACCAGGCGGGCAAGGTCGAGCCCGTAGCCGGCAGCCGCGGCGAGGCCGAGGTCGGGCAGGCCGACGGCGGCGGTCCAGGCGTAGCGGTCGGTGGTGGCGGGGCCGGCGGCGAGGGCCAGGAGCAGGCTCATGTCGGTGGCCTCGGTGATGGTGCCCTTGGCCAGGCCGCCGTGCGGGAGCAGCGAGGCGAGTGGTTCGAAGACGGGGAGGACGGTAGCCTGGGCCTCGCGGGCGCGAGTGGCTGGGGACGTCGCGGCGAGGAGGTCGGCGAGCCGGTCTCGGCGGTCCGCGGCGAGTTCGGGCAGGGGGGCGGCGGCGGTCAGGCTCACACGGACTCCCCCGAGGTAGACGGGACCGGCGCTCCGGCGGGCTCGGGTAGAACGTCGGCGTCAGCGTGGACGTGGGCGTGGGCGGGCGGGCCGTCCTGGGTGAGGGGGCGCAGGGCGATGCCGTCGGCGATGACCCAGGCGGCCTGTTTGTCCTCGCCCCAGCGGGCGTGGGCGATCCAGGGCATCTGGGGGGCCGGGCAGCGGCGGGCGGTGACCAGGACGGAGCGCCACGCGCCGTCGGCGCGGAGCCAGGCCAGGCACCAGCAGCGTTCGGTCGGGTCGGTGCCGGCCGGGCCGGCGAGCTCGCCCGGTACGCGCACCGCGTCGCGCCAGGTGCCGAGGTAGGGGGCGGTGGTCGGGGCCGGGCCGGCGGGTTCGGGCAGCGGGCGGATCCGGTTCTTGTCGAACAGGAACCAGCCCCAGGCGCCGGTGTTCTCCGGGCCCCAGGTGACGTGGACGACCCACACCGCGCTGCCGGGCGGGCGGCGCCACACCGTGAGCATCGCCGGTCGCCACCGCCCGCCGAGGCGGATCTCGACCAGGCGCCAGCGCCGCTCGTCCCGGTAGAAGCCGGGCAGGGACATCAGCTCCCGCGGTGCCCGCTCGGCATCGCCCGGCCGCTCGGGCGAGCGGACGGGGCTGGAGAACGGCACGGCGGAGGTCATAGAACTATTGTTCGATAAGCTCTCGGAGTGATCAACCGTCAGCTAAACGCCCGCCCGGCACCCGCCGGCGGCCGCGGCCGGTAGCGTGGCGCCCAACCCCCGGAGGCCCTCCTCATGCGCCCTGCCCGCGTCCAGCACCTGCTCCTCGACGCCGCGGCCGCCCTGCCCGGCGTGTCAGCGAAGACCTTCACCGACGCCGGCCACACCCGGCACCCCTTCGGCGTCGTCGTCGAAGCCGAAGGCCGCACATCTCGCTGGCAGGTCGCCCTCCTGAGCGCCCCGGGCGAGACCTTGGGAAGCGACGAGGACCGGGCCCCGGTCCTGGGCGAGAAACCACCGGCGCTCGAGGTCCCGGTGCTGACGAACGACCTCGCCACCGTCGAACGGGCCCTCGTCGCCCAGCTGCTCGCCCAGGACCCGGGCGAGATCGCCTCCGTGGACCTCTACTCCGCCCGGCCCACCCCGCCCGCCGTCGGATACGGAGCCACCATCGACCTCCACGACGGCTCCCGCGCCTTCATCAACCACGTCCGCTGATCCAAGCCCTACCTGCACCGGAACGCGCGACGGGAGTCGTCCGGCGCCTGCGGGCGCAGGTCCGCGGGACACCCGCGGCAGGTCAGGCCCGTCTCAACCGCCTGCTGACCCTGCCTGCGGCCAGGCCACGGCCAGGCCACGCACCGCCCCGACGGGCATCGCGGCGCCGTCGTCGTCCAGGTCCCACGCCGCCAGGTCGAACTCGGAGGTCCACCGGGCGGCCGCGCACGCAGTGCTGAGGGCGCCCACGTGGATGTAGGCGCCCTCATTCCCTCTGATCAGGAGGAGGTGTCAGATGCCGGGGCCGGTCGGCGGATCGCCTCGGAGGCTCCCACGGTCAGCACCGCGTCCTGGCCCTCGCGCCAGGACTCCAGTGAGTCCCCGGTCTTCTTCCGGATTTCCACCGTTCCATCGACTCCTTCTATTCTGGCGACCATCGCCTTTTCGGAGCAGCCGACGGTTGTGAATTTGAAGGGGGAAATCTGGCCGGACGCCTGGGTGTATTTCCCGACGAGAACACTGCCGGGGAATTCCTGGTGGGCGTCCGAGAATGCGCCGCCGGCGGCCGCGGGACGCTGCGACCCGACAGTGGCGGGAGCGGTGCTGGTCGGCGCGGTGAGCTGGTCCGGCAGAAGCGAGACCTGACAGGTGCCGTTTCTGACGGCGAGGACCACATCGGTGCCCGCAATCTCGGCGACGCCGAGGATCTTGGCCACGCCCTTGGCGGGAGGGGCGTCGACACTGCCCTGGATCGGAAGGTCCACCGGAGTGGCGGCCAGGCCGTCCAACGTCCAGGGCGCATTCTCGGCCTGGGGCGCCGTTCCGCTGCTGGTGCACGCGCCCGCGAGCGCGGCGGTGGCGAGGACCACCACCGCGCCTACGAACCGACTGGATCGCCGCATGTACTGAAGTCTCCTAGTCGGTATAGGCGTTGTAGCAGAAGCCTACCGGGTGCTGTGCGGTCCCACCGCCAACGTAGCGGTCACCGATGGCGACGTTGTAGATGTCGTAGCTGTAGAGGTCGTACAGCGGGTAGGCCTCGAGGTAGCCGAACTTTCCGGCCGGCACGGGGAACGCGCCGGACTCAGTGTTCGTGGCGGTGTCGGTCACGCTGAACCCGACGGTGCCGGAGACCTTCCACGCGGCGACCGACACGCTCGCCGACCACGTACTGGCCACCGCCCTGCTCTGGGAGAGCGTCAGCGTCATGGGGCCGGGGCCAGTGACCATGTCGACCCGGTCGAGCCCGCAGACCTGGCCGCTGTAGCGCGCATCGCGGACCTGCGTGTACGGGTCGTCAGTCGTCGTGCTCTGCGACTCCTGAGGCAGTGTGACCCGCCCGGCGTCCGGGACCTTCACCACGGGGGCCTTGCGGTCGATGGTCCAGTGCCCGGGCGCTGCGCCCGCCGGAAGCGCCACCGCCGGCACCGGGCCGGGTACGGGCGCCGCCTGGGCCTGCGGCGCGGCCAGTGCGGCAAACGCCCCCACACCTGCCACCGCGCACGCCATTCGAGAAATAGTCTTCCCCATTCCAATTCCCCCTGCGATTGATTTCGCACCCGGAACTTCCGGACACGTCCGATCCTGACAGCGGGGCCGATCAGAGGCAATCAAATACAGGGAATTTGAGCTTGAATTGAGCACGACAGGGTGAGACGTCACGAAATAGCCACCCAATGCGGACACTCCGAGCCGCAGGGAAATAGAATTCTGAATTCCTATTCTGTGACTGGAGTGGCGGAAGTTATTGATCGGCGGCCGGTGGCCGCCACCTTCCCTCGCCACAGCTCCCCCGGCGATGGGCGTGACTGCCGCACCAGCGGCGCGCAGGTAGCCGGCCGCCTGGATACCGAGTGAGATCGGACGGCGGAGCGCTCAGGTGAGGCCAGTCCCGACCGGACTGCGAGACCAGGACGGTGCCCTACTGGCTGAAGCGGCCCTGCCGGCCCGTCCAAGCGGTTCGCCGGCAACGAGGCTACCGAGTCCTGGGGCCGCATCGGCAGCAGGTAGGCAGTCGGACGACAACCATGCGGGCCGCAGCCGTGCCCTGACGAGGACCCGGGCGAGAGCGCCTCCGTGGACCTCGACTCCGCCCAGCCCACCCCGCCGGCCGTTGGACACGGAGCCACCATCGACCTCTTCCCCTCAGTCCGCTTCCCGCGGGGAGGGCCGGTCGTCGCGGCGCCCGACCCGGCGGGTGGCCGCCTCACACCCGGTGTGTGCCCACGCGCTCTCTCGGGGCTCGACGTCCGGTCGCCCAGGCACCGAGGGGTCGAGCCGCCGCACCAGGTAGGCCTCCTCACCCACGGCCACCACGAGCAGGCGCCGACCCGGCCGGGCGGTCTCCTCGACGACGTCCTCGGCACGGTAACGGGGCCCGGCAGCAGCCACCTCTCCATGCTCCCGCGCGCACGACTGCGGCGCGCCGTTGGCGCTACCGCGTGCCCGCCCTGGCGCCAGGCGGCCCACTCCCGCGTGCG
This sequence comes from Kitasatospora sp. NPDC050463, assembly GCF_040655255.1. Classification (NCBI taxonomy): domain Bacteria; kingdom Bacillati; phylum Actinomycetota; class Actinomycetes; order Kitasatosporales; family Streptomycetaceae; genus Kitasatospora; species Kitasatospora sp. NPDC050463. The sequence continues at coordinate 2,260 of NZ_JBFAJO010000082.1, read as the reverse complement.
CGGCAGCGGGGCGGCAACCACGCTGGTGAGGCTGGTCACCGTACCCGTCTCCTTGTACACCGCGACGCAGTCCCACGACGAGATCCAGCGTCACCCCCCTGCACGCGGAAGCACTCGCTAGCGCCGGACAACACCGCACGACGGCCTGACGCGGATCAGCCGGCGGCATCGGGCTCGTGGTCGAGAACCGGCGGCAGCGCGGCCCTCAACGCGTGAGCGGCTGCCGCCAGGACCTGTCTCGCGAGCGAGTCGGGCGCGTCGGCAACCGGGATCGGGATCGGCTCATGGGAGGGCACCTACCAACACTTCGGGAAGGCGGCCAAGCACCGGCGATCCCTGGACGGCCAGGTGCTCCTCCACGGCCTGGGCGAAGTCGTCGGGGACGGTCGGCAGCTCGATCGGGGAGGCGGCGAGAATCAGACCGGCCAAGGGGAAGCACGCGGTGCGCTGGGTGTCCTCCCCCACCTTCGACGCGATCGCCGACGAGCTCTACCTCCTCGCCCCGGCCGACTTCACCGCGGCCCGCAACCAGCGCGCCAACGAGCTCAAGAAGACCGACCCACAGCTCGCCAAGCAGATCCGCGCGCTGCGCCGCCCCACCCAGGCCGCCTGGGCCGCTAACCTTCTCGCCCACCACCACCAGGACCTGGTCGCACAGCTCCTCGGCCTCGGCCAGGCCCTGCGAGACGCCCAGCAGCACCTCACCGGCACGCAGCTGCGCGAGCTGGTCGAGCAGCGCCGCCATCTGGTACGGGCGCTGGCCGGGCAGGCCGAGCAGGATGCAGAGACGGCCGGCCATCCGCTCGGTGCCGGCGCCGTCGCCGACCTGGAGCGGACGCTGAGTGCCGCTCTCGCCGATCCGGATGCCAGCCGGGACCTCGCCGCAGGTCGGCTGACCGCCGCGTTGGAGCCTGTGCTCTGGCCGGGCGCCGGCGCTGGTGCGCCAGAGGCCCACGGGCCGGGTCCTGGCCGTGGCACGCAGGGAGCGACAAGGGCGCCCGCGCCGCCGCGCGGGCCGCAGCGGGCGCCAAGTCCCGCGGGGACGTCCACGTCCGCGGCCGACACGAAGCCCGCCGCGGCCCGGGTGGACACTGGGCGGCAGCGTCTGGCCGAGCAGAAGCGGGCCCAGGCAGAGGCGGCCGCGGCCGAGAAAGCCCAGGAAGCAGCCTCCACCCGAGCCCAGGCCGCCGACACGGCTCTCACCAACGCCGAAGCAACCCGGCAGCGGGCGAGGAGCGAGGCCGAACAGGCTGGCAACGCGCTCACCGCAGCCCAGGAGCGCGACAACCGCGCCCGGGACGCTCTCGCGCGTGCCGAAGAGCGCGTCGAGTCCGCCCGGAGCACGGCGCACGGGGCCGCCGCGCAAGCCGAACAGGCACGGGAGGCCGCCCGACGGGCGTCCAGACGGCTGCACGAGCTGGAAATCTGCGGTGACGACGCAGGGGGCGGCTGATCGCAGCGCGTCATACCCATGCGGTCGGGGTTTGGGTGGGCCAGCGGCTGCCCAGATGCCAGGTAGGGCGTCGCCGCCGCCTCCGAGCGGGGCCCAGCAGACGGCGGCGCCCGTCGGCCCAGCATCGCGTGCGAGATACCCGTCCGGCGGCGACGCTGGCGGTGAACCCGTCCGCACCACGGCGTTCTGGTCGCTTCTGATGTGGTCTATAGCGGTACGGGCCTGTAGTGGTGCTTGCGGGGCTGGGGATTCTGGGGTGCGACGAGGTTGGGGTCGGGCAGCCCCCGTCACCGCGCCCCTCAGCGGTCAGTGCGGGACAGGACACCCTGGACGGATGCGAAGAAGGGCTCCCGCCGAGTGCCCGGGATCGGAACCTCGGTCAGGCTGCCGTCGTACAGCATCCACAGCCCGAAGGACCTGCACGGACAACGGCTCAGGCCACGGCAGCGACTCCAGGTGGGCAAAGAGGCCACCCCACGTTGAGCGTCCGAACTGGATCACCCACGCGTAGCACTCCGCAGACGGCATTGCAGAGCCGGCAAACACGTTGTCGCCGACCCGCGTGAAGCACTGGTGCCACTCCCGGTCCTCGTCGGGCCGGGTGAGAGGCTCCATCACCTCCTCCGCTCCCCGTGCCAGAACGATGACCTCCGCGTATCTGCTCATGCGATCAAGTATTCCGGCGATGAAGAGAAGACGGGAAAAGTATCTCTGAAGTTCCCCCCTGATCTTGGACAGCGTGTGCTTACGCTGCGGGGGTGAAGTCGTGCTGCAGTCTGGCTCGGGTTTCGAGGGGGGTGAGGTACC
>NZ_JBFAJO010000081.1:0-37327 GCF_040655255.1 Kitasatospora sp. NPDC050463 | reverse complement strand
GGCCCGAACGATCGGCATCGGCATCACCCAGTGGGCCCACACCCGCGCCGACGCCACGTCGGTACCGCGCCCCGGGCCGGCCGGCGGTTCGCTCAGGAGTCGAAGCCGAGGCCGAGGCGGTCGAGGGTGCGGAGCCAGAGGTTGCGCCGGCCGCTGTCGGCGTCGGCGCGGGTGAGGGCCCACTGGGTGATGCCGATGCCGATCGTTCGGGCCGGCTCGGGCGGGAAGGGCAGCGGCTTGCGGCGGACCATCTCCAGTTCGGTGCGTTCGGTGCGGGCGCCGGCCAGAAGGTCGAGCATCACCTCGGCCCCGAAGCGGGTGGCGCCCACGCCGAGCCCGGTGTAGCCCGCCGCGTAGGCGACCCGGCCGTCGTGGGAGAGGTCGAAGAACGCGCTGAACCGGGTGCAGGTGTCGATCGCGCCGCCCCAGGCGTGGGTGAACCGCAGGCCCTCCAACTGGGGGAAGGTCCGGGCGAAGTGCCGGGCGAGGGTGGCGAAGGTCTCCGGCCGCTGGTCGCGTTCGGCCCGCACCCGGCCGCGGAACCGGTGGACCACGTCGTAGCCGCCGAACAGGATGCGGTTGTCGGCCGAGAGCCGGACGTAGTGGAAGTGGTTGGCGCTGTCGGAGAAGCCCTGGCGGTTGCGCCAGCCCACCGAGGCGAGCTGGGCGTCGGTCAGCGGTTCGGTCATCAGAGCGTAGTCGTAGACCGGCACGGTGTACGGGCGGTGGCGGCGCAGCAGGGAGGGGAAGGCGTTGGTGGCGAGCGCCACGCGGCGGGCGCCGACGCGGCCGTACGGGGTGCGGACGGTGATCCCGCGCGGGGAGTCGCTCAGGCCGGCCGCGGGGGTGTGTTCGAACATCCGCACGCCCAGGTCGAGGCAGGCCCGCTTGAGGCCCCAGGCGAGGCGGGCGGGGTTGAGCATGGCGACCCCCTCGCGGTCCCACAGCGCGCCGAGGAAGGTGGGGGAATCGATCTCGGCGCGGACGGCCTCGCGGTCCAGGACGTCGGGCCGGCTCCCGTAGCGCGCGGCGAGTTCGGCGAACTCCTGCAGCTCGTCGACCTGGTAGGGCTCCGTGGCGACGACGAGGGAGCCGGTGCGCTCCCAGTCGCAGTCGATGCCGTGGCGCTCGACGGTGTCCTCCATGGCCTGGAGGTTGGCGGCGCCGAGCCGCTCCAGGGCGTCGAGTTCGCCGGGCCAGCGCTGGTACCCGTTGGCGAGGCCGTGGGTGAGGCTGGCTTCGCAGAAGCCGCCGTTGCGGCCGGAGGCGGCCCAGCCGACCTCCTGCGCCTCGATGAGGACGACGTCGAGCGAGGGGTCGCGTTCCTTGGCGATGAGCGCGGTCCACAGTCCGCTGTAGCCGCCGCCGACCACGAGGAGGTCGCAGCGCACGTCGCCGACGAGGGCGGAGGCGGCGGCGGGCCGGGCTGGGTCATCGAGCCAGAACGGCAGGGGCTGGGCGTCCTGGAGGGCGCGGACGGGGTCGGCCATGGCGGTGGCTCCTTCGGTGCATGGCGGAGGTGCACGGAGGACCGGGCCTCCGTATGCCGCCATCAGACCGTCGCGCCGGAATCACGTCAATGGTGTTGACATAAGGGCCCGGTCGACCGGCGTGGGCCCGATCCGGTCCGGAATCCCGGCTGGTGGGGTGCGCTCAGGAGCCGGCCGGATGCGGGGGCAGGCCCGTGCCCGCGGCGGACAGACCCCGGTACAGCCGGTCGAGGTAGCGACCCAGCTCCTCGGTCATGTCCACCGAGTCCGGGTCGAGCACCCATTGCAGCTGGAGTCCGTCCATGACCGCCAGCAGGTGCCTCGCCTCGGCCGTGCAGTCGGTGTCGGGACGCAGTTCGGCGCTGTCGACGCCGCGCCGCAGCGACTGTGCGGCATCGGCGACCAGGGTGCGGTAGCGGCGCGCGAAGAAGGCGTGCGCCGGGTGGTCCGGGTCGCCGGACTCGCCGACCAGGGCGTTGAACATCCGGGTGCGGCCCGGCCGGCGGCTGTTGTGGGTGGTCAGGGCGAGCAGCCGGTGGAACCACTCGGCGACGCTCGCGCACTCCTCGGCGAAGAACCGCTCGGTGTCGTGTTCGTCGCTGGCCTCCAGCACCGAGACCAGCAGCGCCTCCTTGGTGCGGAAGTGGTGCAGCAGTCCGCCCTGGGTGATGCCGGCGTCCTTGGCGACCCGGGCGAGCGAGGTCGCGTGGAAGCCCCACTGGGCGAAGTGCTCGACGGCGGCGTCCAGGATCCGTGAGCGCCGCTCGTCGCCCACCGCGTAGCTGCCGCGCGGCGCGCCCCTGCCTGATCCGTGGGCCGCGGCCCCGTCCTTGACGTCCATGGCTGTCACCTTAGCCACAGCCGGCCGGGGCGCCCCGGCCGGCTGTGGCGTGGGTCACATCATGAATACCTACTACCTACTCGGTTTTCATGGTTCGCTGGGTGCGCACCCCGGAACGGAGCCCTGCGCCGCCCGGTCGGCCCCTCCACCTCGCCGACCGGAGCCGAGCCGCCCTCCGGGACCCCCCTCAACTTCCCGCCCGGCGGGACCCGTGGCCACCCAGGAGGCCGGTCATGACCACCACCGACGACGCGGTCGGCGCCCCGAGAGCCGAGGCCGCGCCCAGCGGCTCCCGCGCAGGCCGGCTCGGCCGACTGCTGCCGATGCTCACCCTCGGCAACGCCGCCATGTACCTGGTCTACCTGGGCATCGGGCAGGTCCTGCTGCCCGCCCAGATCGAACTGCTCGACCCGGACGGCAAGGTCGGCAGCCTCGGGCTGGTCTCCGGCGTCGCCGCGGTCTTCGCCACCCTCTTCAACCCGCTGGCCGGCCTGCTCTCCGACCGCTCCCGCCGCCGCAACCCGTGGATCCTCGGCGGCGGCCTCGCGGCCTTCGCCGCGCTCGCGCTGCTCGGACAGGTGCGCACGATCCTGCTGGTCACCATCGCGTGGTGCCTGGTGCAGGCCGCGATGAACGTCTACCAGGCGGCACTCACCGCGATCGTCCCCGACCGGGTCCCGGCCGACCGCCGCGGCCTCGCCTCCGCGATGGTCGGCATCGGCACCCCGATCGGCGCGGTCGTCGGCGTCACCCTGGCCACCCGCTACGTCCCGGACTCCCTCGGCACCGGCTACCTGGTGACGGGTGCGGTGATCGCCCTGACGGCCGTGCTGTTCACCGTGCTGGCCCGGGAGGAGAAGCTGCCGCCGGTGGAGGCCGTCCCGCTGCGCCGTCAACTCGCCGCCTTCGTCGCCACCCTGCGGGTCGCCGACTTCCGCTGGGCGTTCATCGGCCGCTTCCTGATGATGCTCGGATTCTTCGCGGTCTCGCTGTTCCAGTTCTACATCCTGCAGGACCACATCGACCTGCCCGGCGACATGGACGCGGCGGCCGCCCAGGCCGCGCTGGCACCGGTCGACGCGGTCTCCACCCTGGCCGCCACCGTCCTCGGCGGCTGGCTCTCCGACCGGACCGGGCGCCGCAAGCCGTTGATCGCGGTCTCCTGCGTGCTGGCCGCCGTCAGCATGACCGTTCCGGTGCTGCTCCCGGACTGGACCGGCATCCTGCTGTTCACCGTGCTCGCCGGGATCGCCTTCGGCTGCTTCATGGCCGTGGACACGGCCCTGGTCACGCTGGTGCTGCCGAGCGTCGACGACGCCGCCCGCGACCTCGGTGTGCTGAACGTCGCCAACGCCGGACCGCAGATCATCGCTCCGTTCGTGGCCTCGCTGGTCGTCGGCGCGGCCGGCTACGACGCGCTGTACCTGGTCGCCGCAGTGATCATCCTCGTCGGGGCGCTCGCGGTGGCCCCGATCAAGACCGTCCGCTGAACCGCCCCCACGGAAGAGACCCTGGAGACCCCGCCCGTGCGCACCACCATCGCCGTCCACCCGTATCAGGACCGGGCCCGGCCCGTCGACGAACGGGTCGCCGACCTGCTGGCCCGGATGACCCTGGAGGAGAAGGCCGGCCTGCTCTTCCACACCGTGATCCCGATGCACCCGGACGGCCGCCCCGTCGAGGCGGCGGACGGGGACGAGAGCGACTTCCCCGCCGACACCACCGGCCTGGTCCGCGACCACGGGCTGAACCACTTCAACCTGGTCGGCACCGCCGGCCCCCGGCAGCTCGCCGAGTGGCACAACGCCGTCCAGGAGATCGCCGCCGGCACCCGGCTCGGCATCCCGGTCACCGTCTCCACCGACCCCCGGCACTCCTTCACCCTCAACATCGGCGCCTCCATCCAGGCCGGTGCCTTCTCCGCCTGGCCCGAGGCGATCGGCCTGGCGGCCGTCCGCGACCCCGAACTAGTCCACCGATTCGCCGACATCGCCCGCCAGGAGTACCTGGCCGTCGGGCTCCGGGTCGCCCTGCACCCGCAGGTCGACCTCGCCACCGAACCCCGCTGGTCCCGCCAGATGGGCACCTTCGGCGCCGACGCCGCACTCACCTCGGAGCTCGTCCAGGCCTACGTCCGGGGCTTCCAGGGCGAGCGTCTCGGCCCGGACAGCGTGGCCACCATGGTCAAGCACTTCCCCGGCGGCGGACCGCAGAAGGACGGCGAGGACCCACACTTCCCGCACGGCAAGGAGCAGGTCTACCCCGGTGGGATGCGCGAGCTGCACCTCGCGCCGTTCCGCGCCGCGATCGAGGCCGGCGCCGCACAGATGATGCCGTACTACGGTCAGCCGGTCGGCACCGACTGGGAGGAGGTCGGCTTCGGCTTCAACCGGGGCGTGGTCACCGGTCTGCTCCGCGAGCAACTGGGCTTCGGCGGCATCGTCTGCACCGACTGGGGACTGCTCACCGACGACGAGATCTTCGGCGAGCCGCACCAGGCCCGAGCGTGGGGTGTCGAGCACCTGACCGTCGCCGAGCGCGCGGCCAAGGCCCTGGACGCGGGCGTCGACCAGTTCGGAGGCGAGGAGTGCCCCGAGGTGATCGTCGACCTGGTGCGCTCCGGCCGGATCGCCGAGGAGCGGATCGACCACTCGGTGCGGCGCCTGCTGCGCGAGAAGTTCGTCCTCGGGCTCTTCGACGACCGGCGCCACGTCGACCCGGACGCCGCCGAGGAGACCGTCGGCCAGGCCGGCTTCCGCGCCGCCGGAGCCGCCGCCCAGCGCCGCTCGCTCACCGTCCTGGCGAACCGCGACCGCACCCTGCCGGTCACCCGCACCGCGCCCCGGCTCCACACCGAGGGCCTCGACCGTTGCGTCGTCTCCCGCTACGGTCGCCACGCCGCCGGCCCGGCCGAGGCCGACCTCGCCGTCCTGCGGCTCTTCACCCCGTACGAGTACCGGCCCAACCGCTTCGAGTCGATGTTCCACTCCGGCCGTCTCGACTTCCCCGAGAACGATCTGGCCGCGATCCTGCGGGTGCTCGACACCGTCCCCACCGTCGTGCTGATCAACCTCGAACGGCCCGCCGTCATCCCGGAGATCGCCGAGCGCGCCGCCGCCGTGATCGCCGACTACGGCGCGAGCGACGAGGCGATGCTCGACGTCGTCTTCGGCCGCGCCCGTCCCGAAGGGCGGCTGCCCTTCGAACTGCCGCGCTCGATGGCCGCCGTCGAGGCCTCCCGCCCTGACGTCCCGCACGACACCGCCGACCCGCTCTTCCCGTACGGCGCCGGCCTCGACCTGGACCTCGCCGGCGTGGACCTCGCCGACCTGGACCTCGCCGGCGTGGACCTCCCCGGCCCGGACGGAGACGACGCATGAGACCCGTGACCCGAAGATTCCTCGCCGTCACCGCCGCCACCGGCCGTACTGGCCTGCGGTGTCACCGCATCGGCCGCGGAGCCGGCGCCTCCGGCGGACCGCCCGCTGGCCGGCCTGCGCGTGCTGCTGACCAACGACGACTCCATGCAGGCCGCCAAGGCCTCGAACTCCGACGGCTTCGGTCTCTAGGAGCTGCGCCGCGCCCACTGCGGGTTCCGACAGCTTCGCCATCACCCCGGGCTTCTGCGAGCACCGCCCGGGGGACGACTGCACCGAGACCGTCCCCGACGCCGACGCCGACGCCGACGCCGACGCCGACGCCGACGCGCTCGCCGTCCTGCGTGACGGCCGGATCTCCGTCACGCCCGTCACCCCCGACCGGACCTATGGTGTCCGCACGGCCGACCCCCGGGAGCTGAACCGGCTCCGGCACTACATCGACCACGAGGCGCCGCGCCCGTGACCCGCACCGGAGGACCCGCATGACCACCCCGACCCCCCACCGGTACCCCGTCGTCCCCACCCGCCGGGGCCCGGTGCGCGGCGAGCGCCGTGCCGACGGCAGCGTCCGCTTCCTGGGTGTCCCGTACGCCCAACCACCGGTCGGCGAGCTGCGGTTCGCCGCCCCGGTGCCGCCCCGCCCGTGGACCGAGGTGCTGGACGCGACCGCCTACGGGCCGACCGCGCAGCGCCGTCCGTTCGGCGAGGTCACCACCATCCCCGAACCGACCGTCCCGGGCGCGGGCATCCTCAACCTCAACGTCTTCACCCCGGACCTCGCCCCGGCGGACGGCCTGCCGGTGCTGGTCTGGATCCACGGCGGCGGCTTCGTCGCGGGCAGTTCGGCGAGCCCCTGGTACGACGGCGCCGCCTTCAACCGGGACGGCGTGGTCCTGGTGTCGATCGGCTACCGGCTCGGCATCGAGGGCTTCCTGCACCTGCCCGACGCCCCCGACAACCGGGGCGTGCGGGACTGGATCGCCGCGCTCGAATGGGTCCGCGACAACATCGCCTCCTTCGGTGGCGATCCCGCGAAGGTCACCGTCGCCGGGCAGTCGGCCGGCGGCGGCGCAGTCCAGACCCTCCTCGCGACACCCGCCGCTCAGGGCCTGTTCCGCGCGGCCATCACGGCCTCCGGCGCGGTGATGCGCCCGCAGGACCGGGCGACCGCCGAGGCCGTCACCCGGGCGTTCACCGCGCGCACCGGCGTACCCGCCACGGCGGTCGCCCTGCGGGACGCGACCGACGCCGAACTGCTGGCCTTCCAGGACACCCTCGACACGGGCGGGCCGGACCCCGACGGACTTCCGATGCTGCCCCTCGCGCCCTTCGCCGACGGCGAGCTGGTGCCCGTGCCGGTCCCGCAGGCGCTGGCCGAGGCAGCCGTCCCGCTGCTGCTTGGCTTCACCGCGCACGAGTTCGCCGCCCCGGGCTCCCAGGACGACCGGCCGGACGCCGAACTTCCCATCCTGCTCGGCGCGTTGGGCCTGGATGAGCACCGGGCCGCGCGCTTCCTGGCCGAGCGGCCGGGTGCGGCGGGCGGCGAGGCGATCACCGACTGGCTGTTCCGCGCCCCGGCCCTGGCCATCGCCGAGGCCCGCGCCGAACGCGAACGGCCCACCTGGCTCTACCAGTTCGACTGGTCCGGAACCGCTCCCGGCCGCACCGGCCAGGCCTACCACTGCACCGACCTGCCCTTCGCCTTCGACCTCCTGCACGCCGAGGGCGTCACGGCGGCTCTCGGTACGGAGCCACCGCAGGATCTGGCCGACGCCGTCCACGGGGCCTGGGTCGCCTTCGTCCGCGACCTCGCCCCGGGCGCCGCCTGGCCCTCCTACCGGGACGGCCGCGCCACCATGCGCTGGCACGCCGAGCCGCGGCTGGAACGCGACCCGCTGAGCTCCGTGCGGGAGATCTGGCTCGGTGCGACGTGCCCGCCGCCCCTGCGGACCGCGCGAGTCGATGTGAGTGAGCCCGGGGCCGGTTGAGGGTGGCCAGCGTAGGGGCAATGCTCCGTCGTTCCGTCGACCGTGGAGATTCGGCGTTCAGTCAAGGTCGAAATCGAACTCGGCGGTGACGGGTGCGTGGTCGCTCCAGCGCTCGGCGTGGGTGTCGGCGCGTTCGACGCAGGCCTCGACGGCCTTGGCGGCCAGGCCGGGCGTGGCGACCTGGAGGTCGATGCGCCAGCGGAACGACGCGTTTTCTAAAAGGGTCCACCCGTTCGAGTGTGGGTGGTTCGGATGCGTCTGCTGGCCTGGGCGGAGGGGACTACCCGTGGGCAGTATGAGCTTCCTCGCCGATGACTTCGCCGTGGCGGCGTAGTACCCGGCACTGCGGGAGGGAACGCACGAAGACCACGGTCCGGACGGCGTGGCCGCGGTGCACCACCAGGTGGCGCACCGCGGCCACGGCGTCCGGCCTCGGGGCCACTGCTACTGCGCGATGAACGACCACTGCAGGTTCGGGCTGCTGTTCCAGCCCCACTGCTTGGTGACGGAGCCGGAGGCGACGTTGCCGCCGCCGTCCAGGACCAGGCCCGTGGTGCGGTTGGCGATGCTGTACAGGCCGTTGCCGTGGTTGACGATCTGCCACTGCTGGTTGTTGCCGCCGTTCCAGGGGGCCTGCTGCGCGGCTGCCCCGTTGGAGTTGGCGCCCCAGCCGTCGGCGACCATGCCGTTGGTGCGGTTGACCAGCTTGTAGTAGCCGTTGCCGAGGTCGACGGCCTGCCACTGGAGGTTGGTGCTGCCGTTCCAGGTCCACTGCTTGAGGTTGCTGCCGGAGGCGACGTTGCCGCCGCTGTCCAGGACCAGGCCGTCGGTGACGTTGCTGATCCGGAAGTAGGTGACCGGGTTGAAGATCACCTTCAGCGACGTGATGGCGTCGTTGTTGCCGGTGTTGCGCAGGTCGGAGTTGTCCGCGCTGAAGGTCCAGGCCGTCCCGGTGAAGTTGTCGCCGGAGTAGCCGATCACCTGGTAGCCGACCGGAACCCGCAGGGACGAGATGGTCCGCGCGCTCAGACCCGCGCTCTGCAGCTGGGTGGCCGTGTAGGAGCCCAGCACCAGCGCGGCCGCCGTACCCGCGTACGAGACGTCGCCGTACGCGGTGGCCACACCGATTCCCCCTGGCTGGAGGACGGGGATCTGACCGGAGAAGGTGAACTTCAGGACGTAGGCGAGGGCATTGAACGGGGCCGAGGACGACGGCAGTGTGATGTGCAGGCCGTCGCTCGCCTGGGTCGGGGCGGGCAGGCTGGTGGAGGTGCCCGAGGTCGGGTTCAGCAGCTGGACCGAGGTCAGGGAGCTGAGGTCGATGCGGCCGCTCGCCAGGGTGCTGACGGTCGTGGTGCTCCCGGGCCAGCCCAGGACCGTGGCGTACAGGACGGTGCTGTCCTTGCTGCGGGTGAACCGGAAGTCCTTGTTCGTTCCCGCCACCGGGGTGGTGAAGGAGCCGCCGCCCATCTTGGTCGGCCCCTCCCCGTAGACCGTCCAGGCCCGGGTGGAGTAGATCGACCTCCCGAACCGGCCCAGGTAGTCGCCGATGCCCAGCAGCACGTCCTTCTGCCCCTGGGGAATCGTCCCGTCCGCCATGGGAGCGATGTTGAGCAGCATGTTGCCGTTCTTGCTGACCCGGTCGATCAGCGCGTGCAGCATCTGCGTGGTGGAGTAGTAGCCGATGCCGACCGTGTAGCACCAGCTGGTGCTGCTGATGCTGTCGTCGGTCAGCCAGTACGGGTTGGCGATGTCGCCCGGGCCGCCGCGTTCGTAGTCGAAGACCTCGCCGCGGTTGTCGTAGCCGTCCTTGTACGTGGCCACGACCTCCCGGCCCCAGCCCAGGGCCTGGTTGTAGTAGTACGACAGGAAGTTCAGCCGCTGCGTCTCGTCGACCTTGGAGAGGTCGAAGTCCTCCCACAGGATGTCCGGCTGGGCCAGGTCGACGACCTCCTTGAGCTTGTCGAACCAGAGCTGGTCCTCCGCCGTGCTGCCCAACTGGCCGAAGAGCTTCTGCAGGCTCGCGGTCGGTTGCGCCGGCGCGTGGTCGTAGTAGCCGTTGAAGTTGAAGGCGTGGTGCATCGCCACCAGCAGCTTCAGGCCCTTGCCCCGGATCGAGTCGCGGAAGATCTGAAGGAGGTTCAGCTGCGGCCCGTGCTGTACCGAGTTCCACTCGTTGACCGAGCTGTTCCACATCGAGAAGCCGTCGTGGTGCTCTGCTACCGGCCCGGCGAACTTGGCGCCGGCGTCCACGAACAGCTGGGCCCAGGCGTCCGGGTCGAACTTCCCGCCCTGGGAGGCCAGCTTGGGCGCGAACTGCACCCAGTTTCCGGCCTTGTCGCGTGCGCCGTCGAGGAAGTTGTTGTACGGCCAGACCGACGGGTCCCCGTAGGTGGCGATGTGATGGTTGTTCACGTCGCTCCCGCCGATGTACATGTTCCGCGGGTACCACTCGCTGCCGTACGCAGGGACGCTGAAGGCGCCCCAGTGGAAGTAGATCCCGAACTTGGCGTCCTGGAACCACTCCGGCGCCGGCGGGTGCTGGTCCACCGAGGCCCAGGTGGGCGAGTATGACGACGGAGCGGCGAGCGCCCGCGTCGTACCGAGCGTCAGATTCGCCGTTGCGGCGGCAACGATGCCGGCGGCACTCGACAGGAACAGACGTCTGTTGATCGCCATGGCTGGGATCCTTAGTCGTTGGGTGGGGGAGGGTTCGGTTCGCGACAGCGAAGAGTGGGCGGCGCGCACCGGGCGGCTCGACACGGCCTGCAGTGCGAGGGCGAGAATGTGAGCGATAACAGGACCGCGGCTCAGCCGATTCTGGCAGCCCCAGAGTGACTGTCAAGACATAGGACAGGATGAGCCGTTCACTCCGATACATGGGATGTGTCGGACTGGTCGGACGAGTTGCCGCTCCTGGGCGCAAAGCTGCTGCAAGTAGACTTGGCTGCGATGTGCCGAGCGGGGCCTATGTCATGGTGTCCGAAGTCTCCAGTAGACATGGGATGTTCAGCGGCCGGGTGGGCGTGATATCTCTACCGGGGGAGCGCTGCTCTCGGGCTCGGACCGACGCGCCGAGGCGGGACCGCCGAGCCGTCGGGGCCGGGGAGCGAAGCAACCCGCCGGCGCCCAGGTCCAGTTGTGGAACTGCAACGGCGGCGCCAACCACAAGTGGACCGGCGCTGACCGCCGGATGACCTGGACGCACGCGAGGGAGCCCGGGGCCCGGCCACCTGCACCGTCCCGAAGCGCCCGCCAGGGGACGGGCGACGGGACTTTTGGTGCCCGCGTTCCGGTGAGCGCTCACGTTCAGCCCTGCCCGATCCCACCCCACCCGCAAGGAGAGTACGTGGACACTTCGACAAGGAACCCCTTCCGGCGCTCGAACCGCCCGGCAGCCGGCGGGCCCGCCGACGCCCAGGGCGGTTCCGGGCGTCGGCCGCGCACCGGCCGCCGGGCCCTCGGGCACGTGATGGCGGCCCTGGCGGCCGTGGCCCTGGCGCTGTCGGGGCTGTGGACCGCCGACGCGGCGCAGGCTGCCGGGCCGGCCGCGCTGCCGGCCCCGGCGGTGTCCGCCACCGGCCAGTTCCACGGCGTGAACTGGGCCGACCCCGACGACAACTTCATCACCGGCCCCAACGTGCCCGTGGGCCTGTCGATCTCGGACGACTACTCGACCACCTACGCGAAGTCCACGGCGATCCTGAAGGGATTCCAGGCACTCGGTGCCGACACCGTCCGGCTGGGCTTCAACGCGGCGACCACGTCGGGCTCCTGGTGGAACGGCTACACCGCGGCGCTGGACGCCGCCACCGCGCTGGGCATGAAGGTCGTGGTCGCGCCGTGGCTGCAGAACGGGACGGTCAGCGATGTGGCGTCTTTCGACCAGATGTGGGACACCGTCATCAACAAGTACGGCGGGCACAGCAACTTCTACTTCGACATCATGAACGAGCCCTACAACTTCGGCGCCACCGACCTGACCAACTTCGAGGCCAACTGGCTCGCGCGCTACCCGAGCCTGCCCCGCGGCCACGTGATCGTGCCCGGATTCTCGGCCGACATCAACCTGTGCGCGGTCGGCGCCGACTCCCGGCTGGCCGGCACCCTCCTGTCGATCCACATCTACGGCATGTTCGGCGACAGCCACACCACCGAGGCCGACTGGGTCAACGACTTCACCAACAACCTCTGCGGCCACGCCGACCGGGCGCTGCTCACCGAGTTCGGCGTCCCGATGAACACCGGTGTCAACTACAACGGTCCCAAGGACGGCAACAACGACCTGTCCTACCTGTACGCCATCACCGACACCGTGCGCAGCCTCGGCATGGGCTCGGTGCTGTGGACCGGCGTCAAGGGGACGACCCAGACGCAGGGACCCGGCCCGTGCGAGAACGCCTCGTGCGCCATCACCTCACTGAACGCCAACGGCACGAACCCCTCGTTGACCGTCACCAACCAGTCGGGCCTCGACCGGCTCCAATGGGGTTGGGGCACCGGCAACAACCCGGGTGGCGGGAGCGGTGCCGACACCGCTGTGCTTCGCGGCACCGGATCCAACCGCTGCCTGGACGTGCCCGGCGCCGCCACCACCAACGGTGTGCAGACCGAGATCTGGGACTGCAACGGCGGAACCAACCAGCAGTGGACACGCACCGCCGCACAGGAACTGCGCGTGTACGGGAACAAGTGCCTGGACGCCTACGGCTTCGGCACCTCCCCCGGCACCAAGGCCGTCATCTGGGACTGCTCGGGCGGCGCCAACCAGAAGTGGAACGTCAACAGCGACGGCACGGTCACCAGCGCCCAGTCCGGACTGTGCCTGGACGTCTCCGGGGGCGCCACCGCCAACGGCGCCCAGGTCCAGCTGTGGACCTGCACCGGCGGTGCCAACCAGAAGTGGAGCCGGCAGTAGCGAGGACGAGGCTGCGCCGGGTCCCCGCCGCCAGCGGCACGGTGGGCAGCCGTGCCCAGGCCGCGGCCGGCGCAGCCACCGGCCTGATCGCAGTCGCGTAGGCGCGGGATGCCCCGCTGGTCGAGGTGGTCCTGGAAGGCTGTTGGTGGTCGTGGGGGCGCGCTTTCGTCGGGTGCCTGAGTGGCACCTCGGATGACCAGGTAGCAGCCCGGATCGGGGCAGGAGCAGAAAGTGTGCGGTCGGCCGGAACACCGGCCGACCGCGCTGCTGTTGGCGCTGACCGCGCCGCCGCGCCCCGGACGCCGACTGTTCTGCCGTGCTCCTGACGTGCAGTCAGCCGAACAGGCGGCGCTGGATCTCCCGCCGGTAGTCCTCCAGCGTCCGGTCGAGGTGCATCACCGTGGCCGCAGCCGCCTCCTCGGGGCGGCCGTCGCGAATGGCCCGGTAGATCGCCTCGTGCTCCTCGACCGCGGCCTTGGCGGCCTCACCGAGGACGCCGTGGATGCCGATGGCGCTGGACTGCCGCTGCAGGCGGCGGGCGTCGCGCACGGAGCTGAGCAAGAAGGCGTTGTGCGCGGCGGTGGCCACGGCGGTGTGGAAGTCCTCGTCCGCCTGGTTGAACTCGTCGACCTGGCTGTGCTCCACCCCGTGCCGGCACTGCTGCATGGCGATCTCGATGGTGCGCAGCTCGGCCGGTGTGGCCCGGGTGGCCGCGAGACTGGCGGCGGCCGTCTCCTGGACCTTGCGGAACTCGAAGAGCATCAGGACGTGATCGAGGTCGACCGGCCGGAAGAAGCCGCCCCAGCGACTGGTGATGAGCATGCCCTCGTCATCGGCGACGAACAGGCCGCGCCCCCTGTGCGCCCGGATCCGTCCGAGCGCCGAGAGGATCTTCACGGCCTCCCGCACCACTGCCCGACTGGTGTTGAGCGTCTTGGCCAGATCGTGCTCGGTGGGCAGCCGGTCGCCGGCCACCAGGTGTTCCGCGGCGATGAACTCGAGGATCTGCTCCGACACGATCTCGTACCCGGGACGGTAGTCCCGACGCTCCTCGCCCGAGCCGTCCATCGCTGCCTCGGCAGGAGAGGCCTGCGCAGGCAAGGCGGATTCGGTCGTGGGCGTGTCGTTCATCTGTCCTGCCTCCGGGATGACTGGCGCGTGGGCGGCTGATCGCGTTGGAGCGGACTCAGCATAGCGCGGCCAATCGATGAGTCCTACTCATATGGCACACGTATCGAGGCTCGGGCGGGGTGGCAAATGAGACGAATCGTCATAAGCATCATGTAACTACGCTGCAGTGGTTGGCTTTCAGTCGGAAGCTGGTCCGATTGGATATGTTCAGGCTCTTGACGATTGCCTCGATAGGGCGGCTAATTTATCCCCGAGACCGGCGGAACGGCCGTCCTCGGTGCTTCCCGATGCCTGACCGGGACGGTCGGGCATCGCCCCACCCCCACCACCCGCCCTTTGTCGGGGCCTCTGCAGTGGAGTCGCTCATGACCGTCAACAAGCCTCTGGCCGACGAGAAGGCAGTGCCCCGCACGAGACGAGCGGCGTGGCTGGCCGCTGGAGCGGTCAGCCTGGCCATGGCCCTGTCCGCCTGCGGCGGCTCGACGCCCGCGAAGACCACCAAGGACGGCTTCGCCCAGGCCGCGCAGACCGACGGCGCGGTGACGGTCTGGGTCGACGCGACCCGGCTGGCCGCCGCGAAGCAGTACCAGGCGCTGCACCCCGAGGTGAAGATGGACATCGTCTCCTACGACGGTGACGCCAACGGGTCGAACTATCTGCAGACCAAGGTCCAGCTCTTCAACCGGACCGGCAAGGGCTGGCCGGACGTCGTCTTCAGCTCGCAGAACAACGAGGTGACCTGGGCGGTCGACGCCGGTTTCGCGGCGCCGCTCGACAAGGGCCTGGTCCCGGCCGACACCCTGGGGCAGTTCGCCAAGGGCGCCAACGACGTCTGTACCGTCGACGGCACCGTCTACTGCCTGCGCAACGACCTCTCGCAGGCGGTGCTCTGGTACAACGCGCCGCTGATGAAGCAGTTCGGCTACACCGTTCCGAAGACCTGGGAGGAGTACCAGGCGCTCGGTGAGAAGGTGGCCACCGAGCACCCGGGCTACCTGGTCGGCGACGGAGGTGACTCCTTCACCCCGGAGATCTACCTCTGGGCGAGCAAGTGCGGTGCCAACCACATCACCGGGCCCAAGGCCGTCTCCGTGAACACCAGCGGTCCGGAGTGCACCAAGATGGCCCAGCTCATGGACACGCTGATCAAGAACAAGTCCATGTCCACCAGCGGTGTCTTCAGCACCGACTTCGCCAAGAACGAGGTGGGCAAGGTCCTGCTCATGCCCGGCCCGGCGTGGTTCGGCGGGGCGGTGTTCAAGGACACCCTGAAGACCCCGGAGAAGACGATCGGCGTGGCCCCGATGCCGCAGTGGCGAGGCGACAGCGCGCCGGCCACCGGCAACGTCGGCGGCGGCACCTGGCTGGTGTCCCAGCACTCCACCCACCTCAAGGCGGCCACCGACTTCCTGAAGTGGGTCACCACCGACAACGCCTACCAGGGCGAGAAGGCTCCAGGCTTCCCGGCGTACGCACCCGCTGCCGACAGCTGGCTGAAGGCCCAGGAGACCTCCGGTTACTACACCGGCGACCTCAGCGCCCTCAAGGACGCCTCCTCCCAGGTGTGGCCGGGCTGGGGCTCGGGCCAGTTCAGCCAGGAGGCGGTCTGGGCCGCCACGGTCAAGCCCGGCATGACCCAGGGTCAGACCATCGTGTCGCTGCTGCCGGCCTGGCAGGACTCGATCGTCAAGCACGCCGAGTCGCTCGGGTACAAGGTCTCGCAGTGACCACCACCGTCTCCCCGGCCGGCTCCGGCCGACGCCCCCGCGGCGTCGGCCGGAGCTGGGCCGGCCCGGCCTTCGTCGCCGGCTACGTGCTCCTGCTGGTCGCCTTCGGCGTCCTCCCGATCGGCTACGCGATCTACTTCGCCTTCACCGACGGGGGCGGCTCGTTCTCGGGCTTCACCAACTTCGTCAGCACGGCGCAGGACTTCCGGTTCGTGGACGCGATCGGCCATGTAGCGGTCTACCTGCTGTTCTGGCTGCTCTCGCTGGTCGTGTTCGTGGTGGGCCTGGCGCTGCTGCTGCACCGGGTCTCCGCCGGGTGGGCCAGCCAGGCGCTCCGCTTCCTCTACTACATCCCCGGCGCGCTCGCCGGTGCCGCGAGCGTGCTGGTGTGGCTGTTCATGCTCGACCCGACCGTGAGCCCGGTCAGTTCGCTGCTCGGCCGACTGGGGTTCGACACCTTCGGCCAGGTCATCGCGCCCGGCAACCTGCCGGTGCTGTTCACCATCATCGCCTTCTGGACGGGCGCGGGCGGCTGGATCGTCGTCATGTACGGCGCCCTGAACAACATTCCGACCGACGTGCTGGAAGCCGCGCGGATCGACGGCGCGGGCGCCTGGCAGACCGCCTGGCACGTGCAGATCCCCATGCTCCGCAAGTGGATCGTCTACATGGTGATCCTCGCTTTCGCGGGCGGCGCCCAGCTCTTCGTCGAGCCGCAACTGCTCTCGCTCGCCAGCGTGGGCGTGGCCGGTCGCGACTACTCGCTCAACCAGCTGACCTACGACTTCGCCTTCCAGATGAACAACATCAACGGGGCCGCCGCGGTCTCCATGGAGCTCCTGGTCGTCAGCGTGTCGGTCGCCGGTGTCTTCATCGCACGTTCGAGGTTCTTCGATGCCGACTGAGACCCCTGTCAACCCAACGGCCGCCACGCCACGCACCGAACGGGAACCGAGCGCCATGAGCCGAGCACCGCGCCGGACGTCCCGCAGGGACGTGCGCCGGACGTCGTACCGACTGCTGGTCGGTTCGGTCCTGGCGGTGTTCGTGTTGTTCTTCGTCCTGCCGGTGCTCTGGCTCCTCCTCGCGGCGACGAAGACCGACGACCAGCTGGTCCACGACCACCCGCTCTCCTTCGGCTCCTGGAGCACGCTCGCCGACAACTGGCACGCGCTGAGCGGGTTCCAGGACGGTGCGATCCTGCTGTGGCTGGGCAACTCCGCGCTGTACGCCGTCATCTCCCTGGCCATCACACTCTGCGTGTCGGTGCCCGCGGGATACGCGCTGGCCATGACCGAGTTCCGCGGGCGCAAGACCCTGCTGGTCGCCACTCTGGTCGTCATGCTGATGCCGAGCGCCACCCTGGTGGTGCCGCTCTTCCTGGAGATCAACGCGGCGCACCTGATCGGCACGATGTGGTCGATCGTCCTGCCGTACGCGTTCTACCCGTTCGGCGTTTACCTCACGTACATCTACTTCTCCACCGCGGTCCCGAAGGACCTGCTGGCGGCCGCGCGGATCGACGGCTGCTCCGAGTCCGGCGTCTTCCGCCACGTGGCACTGCCGCTGGCGACCCCGGTCATCGCGCTCGTGGGCTTCTTCAGCTTCGTCGCCAACTGGACCAACTACTTCCTGCCCTACGTGATGCTCCCCGAGAGCGACCAGATGCCGGTCCAGGTCGGCGTCGGCACGCTGCTCAGCAGCGTGCCGCAGTTCAACCCGACCGTCGGCTCGCTCGCGATCGAGCGCCCGCAGCTGGCGCTCGCGACCCTGGTCGCCATCACACCGGTGCTCGTGGTCTTCCTCTTCGCCCAGCGCTTCCTGGTCAGCGGGATGCTCGCCGGCGCCACCAAAGAATGACGCACGCGCCCTCACCCCGATCGGAGAACCTCCCCATGTCCCTCAGCTCCACCGACCATTCCCCGGGCGAGGACGCGGCAGCGTCCCCCGTCGAGATCCGGGCCGGGGTGCCGCTGCTGGAACCGCCCGGCTGGGCGGTGGCGCAGCGCTCGCTGTTCGACCTGCTCGACCACGGCTGGCGCCGCTTCGCCCGGGACTTCACCGGGCCCGACGGCCGGCTGAAATACACCGGCCGGCTGACCACCCGCGACGGCGTGGACGACTTCTACGAGGTCTTCTTCAACTGGCCGCAGCTCTACCTCCTCGGTGGCGCCGACGACCTGCTGGCCGCCAGCGAGAAGCACTGGGAGGGAGTGACCAGGCACCTCGCCGAGCTGGACATGCTGCGCGACGAGTACGAGCGCGGCTACGACTGGTTCCACCAAGGCGAGAGCCTGCTCCTGCTCTACTTCCTGTGCATGGCCGACCCCGAGCGCTGGTCCGAGCGCGCCCTGCGGTTCGCCGAGCTGTTCGTCGACCCGGCTCACGGGAACTACGACCCCACGCACCGCATCATCACCCGCCCGCACAACGGCAGCGACCGGGACCGGCAGGGCCTGTCCGACGGCGACGTCTACCCGTGGCAGCAGAAGGAGGCCGACACCTACGGCTACCCGCTGGAGTGGCTGCCCGAGGCGGCCCAGGGCCCGTTCCCACTCGACGCGGACCCGCGGCTCGGCGAGCAGATGCGCGAACGGATGGGCGTCGGCGACACCGCGGTCAACCTCGCCGCCGCCGGCTTGGTGCTCAACGCCTGGGTGGTCTCCGGCGAGCAGCGCTACCGCGACTGGATCGTCGAGTACGTCGGCGCCTGGCGGGAGCGCACCGAGGCGAACGGTGGCCTGATCCCGGACAACGTCGGTCCGGACGGGGTCGTCGGCAGCCTGCTGGAGGGCCGCTGGTACGGCGCCCACTACGGCTGGTCCTGGCCGCACGGCTGGCACAGCCTGGGCCACGCGGCCTGCGTGGCGGCGCTCGCCGCGGCGGTGGCCACCGGGGAGGAGGACTACCTCTCCATGGTCGGGACCTCGCTCGACGCCCTCATCTCCCGCGGCAAGGTGATGCCCTTCACCGAGGCGGACTCCAGCCTGAAGTCCAAGTGGGCGGTGGAACTCGCCTCGGACGTCGACCGGCCGACCTTGCACCTCCCGTTCCGCCGCAACGACTCGGGCTGGTTCGACTACAACCCGGTCACCCTGGCGGTGCCCATCGCGTTGTGGCACCACACCGCCTCCGAGGCGGACCGCACGCGGCTCGAGAAGCTGCGCGCCGCGGACGGGCTCGACTGGAGCACCGTGCGGTCGTTCCGGGCCAAGGAGGAGTCCGGGCACGAGAAGGCGTGGTTCGCCTTCCTGGCCGGCGACGACCCCGACTACCCGGAGCGGATCCTCGCCGCCGCCCAGGCCCAGGTCCGCCATCGGCTGCGCCGGATCGACCGCTACCGCGACCTGGAAGTCGAGGAGGCGGACATCCACGTGTGGCAGCAGTGCAACCCCGTGGCCACCGAGGCCCTGGTCCAGCTGACCTGGGGCGGCCCCCAGGTGATCTACGGCGGCGGCCTCCAGCAGGCCCGGCTGCGCTACCACGACGCCCAGGCCCGCCGCGCGGGGCTGCCGCAGGACGTGGCCGCCCTGGTCACCTCCATCGACCCCGAGGCGACCACCGTCGAGCTGGTGAACCTCTCGCCTGAGGACGAGCGGACGGTGATCGTCCAGGCGGGTGCCCTCGCCGAGCACACCATCACCTCGGTCCGGTACACGACCTGTACGGACGACGGCTGGATCGGCGACATGTACGACTACGGGCACACCGAGCCGGTGGTCGGTGAGGCCGAGGCGACCTGCGACGGCGCGTACCTGACGGTCTGTCTGCCCGCCTCCACCCGGATCCGGATGACGCTCCGGCTCGAACTCCGCACTCGTACCCCCAGCTACCGTTCACCGTTCGGCACCCCCGCCGCTGCGGCGAACGCCGAGACGTCGAAGGATTCAGCGTGAAGCGCTTCGCCCAGACCATCAGGCTCCGCCCCGAGCGCCGGGAGGAGTACCTGCGACTCCACTCGGCCGTCTGGCCCGGAGTCGAGGCGGCCCTGCACCGGGCGCAGATCCGCAACTTCAGCATCTTCCTCCACGGTGACGTGCTGTTCTCCTACTTCGAGTACCACGGCGAGGACTTCGACGCCGACATCGCCGAGCTCGAGGCCGACCCCGAGACCCAGGAGTGGTGGAAGCTCACCGACCCCTGCCAGGAGCCCTGGCCCGACCGGGGCGACTCCCGCCAGTGGACGGAACTCACCGAGGTCTGGCACCTGGGTGACTCCCAGCACATCGCCGGCTGACCGGTCCACTCCAGACAACCCCACCCGGAGCCTCAAGTGACCACCCCCAGTTCGCCGCCGGTGCTGATCGACGGCCACCACCACCTGTGGGACCTCCTACAGCGCCCGCAACCGTGGCTCGACGACCCGGCCCTGGCGTCGATCCGCCGCACCTTCACCCCTGACGACCTGCGCGCCGCGGCCACCCGGACGGTGGCCGGGCGCCGGCTGCACAGCACGGTGGCCGTGCAGTGCATGCCGGACGTGCCCGAGACGGAGGACCTGCTCGCGCTCGCCGCCCGGGAGCCGTTGATCGGGGCCGTGGTCGGCTGGGTGGACCTCACGTCCCCCGCAGTCGGTGACGAGCTCGACCGGCTGCTCGCGGGGCCGGGCGGCGGCTACCTCCGGTCGCTGCGCAGCCTGGTCCAGGGCGAGCCGGACCCGCAGTGGCTGCAACGGGTCGACGTCGAACGCGGGCTGGCGGCGATCGAACAGCGCGGGCTCGGCTACGACGTGCTCGTCCGCAGCCGCCAGCTCGACCAGGCGATCCGGCTGGCCGAGCGCTTCCCCGGCCTGCCCCAGGTACTCGACCACGCGGGTAAGCCGGACCTAGTCGGCGGCGAACTGGGCGAGTGGGCAAGGCGGTTGCGACGGCTGGCCGCACACCCCCAGGTGGTCTGCAAGGTGTCGGGATTGATCACGGAGGCCGACCACCAGGCCTGGACGATCGCCGACATCCAGCCGGTGTGGGACGTCCTGCTGAGCGCCTTCGGCCCCGACCGGCTGATGTTCGGCTCGGACTGGCCGATGGCGGACCTGGCCGGCGGCTGGAACTGCTGGGCCGCCGCCGTCGACGTCCTGCTCGACGGGTGCTCCGCCGACGAGACGTCGGCGATCCTCGCGGGCACCGCGACCGCCTTCTACCGCCTCATCCGTACCGAAGAGACTCGGGAATCACGATGACGCTTGCCGTTCGCTACACGGCCGCCCGCACACTGGACACGGCCCAGGTCGAGCCGTCCGAGCCGGGCCCCGGCGAGGTGCTGCTCGCCCCCGCCTTCGTCGGCATCTGCGGCACCGACCTGCACATCTTCCACGGTGACATGGATGCCCGGGTCGCCGCACCGGCCGTCATCGGGCACGAGATGTCCGGCCGGATCGTGCAGGTGGGTGCCGGTGTGGAGGGCTGGCAGCCGGGTGATGCGGTGACCGTGATGCCGCTGCGCTGGGACGGCACCTGTCCGGCCTGCCGGGCGGGGCACCAGCACGTCTGCCAGAACCTGGACTTCATCGGCATCGACTCCCCGGGCGCGATGCAGCAGCGGTGGACCGTGCCGGCGGCGACGCTGATCCGGTTGCCGGAGTCGCTCGCCCTGGACCACGCCGCCCTGCTGGAGCCGACTGCGGTCGCGGTGCACGATGTCGGGCGCGCCGGGGTGCGCGCCGGCGAGCGGGTCGTGGTCGTCGGCGGCGGTCCGGTCGGCGTCCTGATCGCGCTGGTCGCGCGCGCCGCGGGCGCGGACGTGCGGGTCGTCGAACTGAGTGCTCACCGGCGGCGGATCGCCGAGGAGTTGGGGCTGACGGCGTGGAGCCCGGCCGACGAGGATGTGCCGGCCCTGGTGCGAGAGTGGACCGGCGACGCGGGGGCGGAGGTCGCCTTCGAGGTGTCCGGCGCGGCCGGCGGGGTGGACACCGCGGTGGAGGTGCTGGGGGTGCGCGGCCGGCTGTGCCTGGTGGCGATCCACGCCCGTCCGCGCGAGGTGAACCTGCACCGCTTCTTCTGGCGCGAACTCACCCTGGTGGGCGCCCGGTTGTACGACCGCGGCGACTTCGAGCGGGCGGTGACCCTGGTGGCCGACGGCACGATCCCGGCCGAGCGGCTGATCAGCAAGGTCGTGCCGCTCACCGAGGCGCCGGCGGCGTTCGAGGCCCTGGAGGGCGGCGGCGACGTGATGAAGATCCTCGTGGACTGCACCGACGACTCCCAGGGAGCCTCCGCATGAACGCCTTCGACCTCACCGGCAGGCTCGCCGTCGTCACCGGTGCCCGGCGCGGCATCGGCCGGACCATGGCCCGTGCCCTCGCCGAGGCCGGCGCGGACGTCATCGGCGTGAGCGCCCAGCTGGAGGAGTCCGGCAGCGACGTGGAGAAGGATGTGCTCGCCGCGGGCCGCACCTTCGAGGCCATCCGCACCGACTTCGCCGACCCCGCGGCCGTCCGGGCGCTCGGCGCGGAACTCGCCGGGCGCGAGCGGCCGGTGGACATCCTGGTCAACAACGCGGGCACGATCCGCCGCACCCCGGCCGCCGAACACACCGACGCGGACTGGGACTTGGTGCTCCAGGTCAACCTCACCGCGCAGTTCGCGCTGACCCGTGCGGTCGGCGCGGCGATGGTGGCCCGCGGCCACGGGAAGATCATCTTCACGGCGTCACTGCTCAGCTTCCAGGGCGGCATCACCGTCCCGGGGTACACCGCCGCCAAGCACGGCATCGCCGGTCTGACCAAGGCACTGGCCAACGAGTGGGCCGGGCGGGGCGTCAACGTCAACGCCATCGCGCCCGGCTACATCGCCACCGACAACACCCAGGCGCTGCAGGACGACCCCCTCCGCAGCAAGGCGATCCTGGACCGCATCCCGGCCGCCCGCTGGGGCCGCGCGGACGACCTGGCGGGCGCCACGGTGTTCCTCGCCTCGGACGCCGCCGCCTACGTCCACGGCACCGTCCTGCCGCTCGACGGTGGGTGGCTCGGCCGATGAGCGGCAGCGACCTCGCCTCCGTGCTGGCGGGCGCCCGCGATCGTTCCACACCGGCGGCGTCTTCGCAGGTCTGTCGGAGACCACGGCGGACGTCGCGGACGAAGCCATGGCGGCCGCGCGGCGGCATGGCGCGACGGTCTCCTACGACCCCAACTACCGTCCGAGCCTGTGGGACGGCAGGGGCGGACCCGAGCGGGCGCGCGAGGTCGACCTGCGGCTCGCCCGTCACGCCGACGTCATCGTGGGCGCGCTGGGGATGGCGGGCCGTCATCCGGGCGCGGAGCGCTTCGGTGCCGACGAGGTGCCGGACGCACTCGCCTCGGTGGCCAGCCTGTTCCCTGGAGCGCGGGTGCTGGCGACGACCCTGCGCGAGGTGCCCTCGGCAGGGGTGAACGACTGGTCGTCTGCCGCCTGGTCGGTGGAGACCGGGTACGTGCTCGGCCCGTCGCTGCCCGGCCTGCACGTCCTGGACCGCATCGGCTCCGGCGACGGCTTCGCCGCCGGACTGATCTACGGCCTGCTCGAAGGCGCAGGGCTGGAACGGGCCCTGGCCTACGGCACAGCCCTGGGCGCTCTGACGATGACGACGCCCGGCGACGGTGCGATGGCCTCGATGGCCGAGGTCGAGGCGCTGATCGCGGGCGCTTCGGCCGCCGTCCGACGCTGACCGGAATTCCACCCCTACCGACAGGGAGCACCTCTTGCGCCTCCGGAAGATCCAGCACACGCCGGTGGCGGTCACCGCACTCGGCTTCGGCGCCTCGGTGATCGGGAACCTGTACCGGGTCACCCCGAGCACCGACGCCACGGCCGCGATCGACGCGGCCTGGGACGCCGGCATCCGCTACTTCGACACGGCCCCGCACTACGGCCTGGGCCTCTCCGAGCGGCGCCTCGGCGCCGCACTGCAGGGCCGTCCCCGGGAGGAGTACGTCGTCTCCTCGAAGGTGGGCCGCCTGCTGGTCCCTAACGAGCAGCCCAGCGGGACGGACACCGACTTCGCCGTGGCCGACGACCTGCGCCGGCAGTGGGACTTCAGCCGGGACGGCGTGCTCCGCTCCATCGAGCAGACGCTCGAGCGCACCGGACTGGACCGCCTGGACGTGGTCTACCTGCACGACCCGGACGACCACTGGCAGCAGGCCGCCGAGGAGGCCATGCCCGCCCTGGCCGACCTGCGCGATCAGGGCGTGATCGGCGCGATCGGCGCGGGCATGAACCAGTCGACCATGCTCGCGCGCTTCCTGCGCGAGACCGCAGCCGACGTGGTGATGCTCGCCGGGCGCTACAGCCTCCTCGACCAGTCCGCGCTGGACGACGTCCTGCCCGCCGCGGCGGAACTCGGCAAGAGCGTCGTCGCGGTCGGCGTGTTCAACTCCGGGCTGCTCTCCCGGGACCGGCCTGCCGTGGGCATGAAGTACGACTACCAGGACGCGTCCGTGGACCTCGTCGACCGGGCGCGGGCCATCGCCGCGGTCTGCGAGCAGCACGGCATCACCCTGCCCGCCGCAGCCATCGCCTTCCCGTTCACCCACCCCGCCGTCGTCAACGTCACCCTGGGCATGCGAACCGCCAAACAGGTCGAACGCAATGCCGAGCTCGCCGGCCGGCCCGTCCCGGCCGTGCTCTGGGAGCACCTCCGCTCCGACGGCCTGATCAGGGCCGACGTGCCTCCGTGGGCCGGGGATGCGGTGCCGAAGCAGAACTGACGAGACCACAGGTCGAAGGGCAGCCGGGTACCCCGGCTGCCCTTCGGTGTTCCCGTTCGACCGCGCCGGCCGTTGTCGGGGCCAGGGTCGGTGGACGGGACCGCGGGGAGGGCCGACAGCGGTGGATCGTGCCGAGATCCGCCCCACGACAACGGTGCGGGTCGGAGAGCGTTGCTCTCCGACCCGCACCGTCTGCCTCGTCGGCTGCTACCCGGACCTACCTCGTCACTGGACAGTCCAGGCCTGCTGCGACTGGTTGACCGGCATCGACTGGTCGACGGTGGCACCGTTGGCGGTCGACGCGCCGCTCACCTCCAGGACCTGCCGGCTCTCGAAGTTGCGGAGCAGGTAGCCGCCGTTGGTCGGCTCGAAGTGCCACAGCTGGTTGTTGCCGCCGTTGTAGGTGGACTGGTCGGCGGCGGTCGCCCGCCAGTGGCTGGACCACGGGGTCTCGAGGACCTTGCCGCTGTTCCGGTTCACGATCTTGAAGAGCTGCCCGCTGACCGGGACGATGTTCCACTGCTGGTTGGCGCCGCCGTTGTTCGGCCACTGGATGACGGTCCCGCCGTCGGCGGTGGACCCCGCGCTGACGTCCATCAGCTGCCCGCTGTTGGTGTTCTTGATCGTGTAGAACGTCGAGGGGTTGGTGTTCGGGCCACCGGTCGAGGCCGCCTGCGTCCCGCCCGTCTGCTGGACGCTGAAGTCCGTGATGTAGAAGTACGAGCCGTCGGTCTTGGCGACCCGCACGTAGCGGAAGGCCTGGCGGACGTCGATGTCACCGGTGAGCGTCGAGGCGAGCGGCAGGGTGCTCGTCTGGCGTCCCAGCACGGTGTAGCTGCCGAAGTTCGGGTCGTTGGAGCCGCGGACCTCGAAGTTGCCGCGGGTCTCGGACTGGTCCAGGTCCTGGCGCGTGGTCAGGGCGAACTGTCCGAGCTGGTAGGGCTGGCCCAGGTCGACCTGCCACCAGGCCGAGGTGTCGCTGCCGGTCGGGGACCAGCCGGTCGTGCCGTCGTTGTCGACGGCCTTCGAGGGCTCCGTGCCGGTGCCGAAGACCGAGGAGGCGGACGTCGCCCTGTGGAAGGCGAGGTTGGGGAGCATGGCCATCCACTGGTACCCGGACTCGAGGCCGGAGGCCTTGATCACCGCGTCACCGGACGTCGTGTTGTTGGTGAGGGTGACGTTGGTGCCGTTCTGGTTCTGGTTGATGAATCCGTCGGTGTGCGACAGCACGTTGTTCGACAGGGTCATGTTGTTCGACCCCTCGTCCGTGTAGAGGCCGGCCACGGCCGAGCCGCACGCGGCCGGTCCGCGGACCAGGTCATGGACGTAGTTGCCGTTGATGACCGTGCCGGGGTCGTTCGAGAGGTGGTAGATGCCGGCCGAGTCGCAGAACCGGTTCATCACGTTGCCGATCCGGTTGTAGCTGACGCTGTTGCTGCCCTCGGCGTTGGCCGCCGACTGCCAGCCCCAGCCCAGTGAGATGCCGGCCCACGGAGTGTCGGAGATGTCGTTGTGGTCGATGACGGTGCTGTTGACGAAGCCCGCGTCGATGCCGGCGGTGCCGAGGTAGTCCTCGCCGATCCGGGTGATCAGGTTGTCCTTGACGGTGACGCTCTTGACGACCTCCCGGGCGTCCTCGCCGGCCGGTGAGGCGGGCGGGTTGTAGATCGTGTGGTACTCCACGGTCGGGTCGGAGAACTTGCCGACCATGATGCCGTTGCCGGCGATGTCGTAGATGTAGTTGCCGATGGCGCTGCTGGCGTGGACCCCGTGGCTCAGGTCGAGGGCGGTGGCGCCCATCTGCGTGAAGGTGTCGCCGGTGAAGGAGACGCGGTCGGCGTCCGCGGCCTGCACCCCGGCCGGCGGACGGCCCACGTACTGGTGGTTGTTGTTGTCGGACGAGATGTTGTAGTTGCCGCCCTGGCCGTTGAGGTAGCCGTTGTTGCTGGCCTCCATCCAGGTGGTCTGGGTGAACTTGATCCCGGAGAAGCGCAGGTCGTGGGCAGGGCTGTTCAGGCTGGTGCCCTTGATGTCGAAGAGCGTCTGGAGGGTCGGTGCCTGCACGCCGGCCGTGGACATGTCCTCGCCGGGCCGGGGCTTGTAGTAGACGGTCTGCGCGGCCGTGTCGACGTAGAACTCGCCCGGCTCGTTGAGGAACTCGTGCGCGTTCTCGAAGTGGAACGGGGACCCGTCGGAGAGCTGCGGCCACGGGCGCTGGAACAGGATGCCGGCCTCGTGGTCCTGGATCGAGATGTTGGACGTGTTGCCCGCGTTGCTGATCGACTTCAGCCGCAGGTAGCTCTCGCCCCACTGGGTTTCGAGCATCATCTCGACCTGGTTGAGGTTGGCCCAGTTGGAGACCTGCGAGCTGAGCACGCTCAGCAGCTTGTTGGTCTTGTCGCTGCCCTGCAGCTGGAAGTCCGTGCCGGCGTCGGGGAAGCGGGCGCGGGTGGCACGGACGCCGTTGACGTACAGCTGCCGGAAGTTGGAGGTGCCGATGGACGCCTTGAACTCGCCGTTGGCGGACGCTGTCCAGCCGGAGATCGTCCGGCCACCGCTGATCACGGGCAACTCGCCGTTGTACCCCTGGTAGACGACCGTGTGGCCGTTGGTGCCGGAGTCGGCGGTGCCGAAGGTGACCGGGGCGGTGAGGTTGTAGGTGCCGCCGCGCAGGTTCACCACGATGTCGTCGGCCATGTTCGAGTTGATTGCCCGGACCGCGTTCTGCGCGGCCTGGATGCTCCGGAACGCCGAGGCGGTGCTCGTGCCCGAGTTGCTGTCGCTGCCGTTGACCGGGTCGACGTAGAGGTTGGTCGCGGCCGCGAAGGCGGGTTGGGCGGGCAGCGCCGCAGCGGTGGCGATGACGGCTGCCGCCACGAAAGCCTTGCCTGCTGCCGAGCCGATGCGTACGGATCTCATCTGTGGTGTCCTCCTCCAAGCCAAGTGGCTTATGAGTTGCATTTATCGATCCGGACGAGCAGCCCTGTCAAGATGACAGCCGCCCCAATCTTTCCTCGTTGCAACATGATTGACATGCGGTCGGATCGGGTTGAGTGCTCAAGAATCGCAGGTCAGACGGCCTGCATAAGGGGATGGTCGGCACGCGTGGCGGTGGCCGGCGTAAC
Source organism: Kitasatospora sp. NPDC050463 (assembly GCF_040655255.1). Classification (NCBI taxonomy): domain Bacteria; kingdom Bacillati; phylum Actinomycetota; class Actinomycetes; order Kitasatosporales; family Streptomycetaceae; genus Kitasatospora; species Kitasatospora sp. NPDC050463. The sequence continues at coordinate 10,041 of NZ_JBFAJO010000081.1, read as the reverse complement.
GTTCCGCAGTCAAATGAGTCGTACTCATTTCAACTTGGTCCTTTTGCGCTTGCCGCCTCGATCGCCTGGCGGAGATAAGTAGTACTCATGTGGGGCGCGGTCCAGATGTCTCGGCCGGAGGGGGGACGGACAAGCGGTATCTAACGGACATTCAATGGTGGCCGGAGGCGACGTCATCGACGTGTTACCTCAATGAAGCATGCACAGGCCCTTGACGTAACACCGGATGAGGCGGCTAATTTCATCGCTACGGCAAGGCAGTCATGCCGAGACAACTCACGGAGCCGCCGAATGAACGCCTGCTCGACCCGAACCCCCCGGAGGCGATGATGGGATCCGTCGTCGCCGGCATCCGCAAGGTGTCGGCTGCGCTGGCCGTGGCACTCCCGGCCGCGCTGATGACCTCCGTCACGGCGCCGATCCCGGCCTCAGCCGCGACGCAGGCGACGTACTACGTGGCGCCCGGCGGCGACGACGCCAACCCGGGCACCGTCACGGCGCCGTTCAAGACCCTCCAGCACGCGCGGGACGTCGTGCGCACGGTCAACAGCAACATGACGGGGGACATCTACGTGTACCTCCACGGCGGGAACTACCCTGTGAGCAGCACGATCTCCTTCACCTCGGCCGATTCCGGGACGAACGGCCACCACGTCGTGTACGCCGCCTACCAGGGCGAGAAGCCGGTCCTGAACGGAGGCGTCCAGGTGACCGGCTGGACCCAGCACAGCGGGAACATCTGGCAGGCCCCGCTGGACCGCGACGACAAGCTCCGCGCGCTCTACGTCAACGACAAGCGCGCCCGGATGGCGTCGAAGACCATCAACACGACCGGGTGCTACGGGACCTACAGCATCACCGCCGGCCAGGCGCCCTGGGCCTGGGAGTCGGGTTCGCAGTGCGACGGCGCCAAGTACAGCCTCTCCGACCTGCCCGCCGTCGCCCTCAACCAGGACGATGTCGAGATCGAGGCGGCGACGACCTGGACCACGGCCATCGTGGGGGTCCGTCAGATCACCACGAGCGCGGACGGCGCCAGCCGGGTGGCCCTGTTCCAGCAGCCTGGCGCGGCCATCGCCGAAGGCGCGAAGAACGGGAACTTCCCGATCAGCGGCGCCCACACGTTCATGAACGCCTACGAGTTCCTCGACCAACCGGGCGAGTTCTACTTCGACAAGACCAACCACCTGCTGTACTACTACAAGTCCAGCTCCGAGGACATGACGACGGCGCAGGTCTTCGCGCCGAACAACGTCTCCACCATCCTCCAGATCGCCGGCACCTCGACCACCGAAGACGCGCGGAACATCACGTTCTCCGGTCTCACGGTCGAGCACTCCGACTGGAACCTGGTCAACGTCGCGGGCTCGGTCTTCCGGCAGGGGCAGCAGGGCAGCGCCAGCTCCACCGTGTACGCGAGGCAGAACTTCCACGCCTACACCTACCGCAACGTCGACCTGCCGCCGGGGATCATCCAGATCGAGAACGCCGACGGGATCGTCCTGCAGCGCAACACGGTGCAGCACACCGGGGCCGACGGGATCAACATGGTCAACGACGTGGCGGACTCCCAGCTGACCGGCAACTACACCAATGACATCGCCGGATCCGCCATCACCGTGGGACACCCCCAGCACGTGTACATCGGGGACTACACCTTGACCAACCACGAGAAGTACCCGGTGAACGTCGAGGGCGTCTGCAAGAACATCACCGTCACGGACAACTACCTCTACGACAGCGCGGTGCTGTTCCAGGGGTCCAGCCCCGTGTCGGCCTACTTCGCCGACACCCTGTCGCTGCAGCACAACCGGATCGAGAAGTCCCCGTGGGCGGGCATCACGCTCGGTTGGGGATGGTGGAACTTCGACGGCTCGGCGAACTCCATCCAGCCGGGCGTGCCGACCACCACGGCGCGGAACAACACCGTCAAGTACAACGAGCTCATCGACACCATGCAGGTGCTCGGCGACTCCGCCCCCATCTACACGCTGGGCAGCCAGCCGAACACCGAGATCAGCAACAACTACCTCGCGGGCGTGCCGGCCGGCAAGAAGTACGGGATCCACCCCGACGAGGGGTCCGCCCACATCAACGAGCACGACAACGTGCTCGACGTGGACCCGAACGTGGCCTACGCCATCAACTCCGGCACCTGGGGCCGGCAGCACGACCTGACCATCACCAACACCTACGGCCCCGTCAACAGGATCTTCAGCAAGAGCGTCCCGAACAGCACCATCCAGGACGTGCGCGTGTACGCCGACCGCGTGTGGCCGTCGGCGGCCTACGGCATCGCCGAGAGCGCGGGCCTCGAAGACGCCTACAAGGACCTCGTCCCCTCCGGCAACGTGGCGGCCCAGGACTACGCCCTGCCCGCCAGCACGTTCACCGGCAAGGGCGTGATGACCATTCCGGTCCGCAGCCCCGGGGACGGGACCAAGACCCTCTGGCTGGCCCCCGCCGGTACCACGACGTTCGCCACCGGTTTCACCATGACCAGTGCGAGCGGCACCTCGGCGACCATCACCGCCCCGCAGTCGGCGGGTGACTACCGCCTCTACGTCATTGACGCGCAGGGCCACACATCCGCGGCGTCGAAGGCACTCGTACGGCAGCGCTGGAACCACGTCGACGACAAGGCGGCAGGCGTGACCTACTCCGGCACGTGGTCGAACTGGAAGGACACGAAGGACCTGAACGGCTCCGAGAAGTTCACGACCGGCGCGGGCAGCTACACCGAGTTCGCGTTCACCGGCTCGGGTGTCCGGTACCTCGGCATGACGCAGCCCAACATGGGCAAGGTGGACGTCTACCTCGACGGCGCCCTCGTCCGGTCGGGCATCGACGCCTACGCCCCGGCGGTGACGAAGCAGGTGCCGTTGTTCGAGAAGACGGATCTCGCCGCGGGCCCCCACACGATCAGGGTGGTGTGCACCGGGACGAAGAGCACCGCCTCCTCCAACACCGTCTGCGCGCTGGACGCGTTCGCTGCCGTCTCGTTCCCCTCCGCGAACGCCAACTACAAGATCGTCAACAAGAACAGCGCCAAGGCGATCGACGTCTCAGGCGCATCGATGTCCTCCGGGGCCGGCCTCCTCCAGTGGAACGACAGCGGCGCCCAGAACCAGAACTGGCGGTTCGTCGCGGTGGGTGACGGGAGTTACCGGATCATCAGCCGGAACAGCGGCCTGCCGATGGACGTCAGCGGCGCTTCCACCGCGGACGGAGCCTCCCTCGTCCAGGCGACCGACAACGGCGGCGCGGACCAGCACTGGACACTGATCGCCACCGGAAACGGCTACTACAAGATCAGGAACGTGAACAGCGGCAAGCTGCTCGACGTGTCCGGCGCGTCGACCTCGGCGGGCGCCCAGCTCGTCCAGACGACGGACACGAACGCCGACAGTCAGCTCTGGAAGGCCGTGAACGTGGCCGAATGACGACACGGCCCCTTCCCCGGGAGGAGCTCCGCGCCGTTCTCCTCGACTCGGGCGGCGTGCTGATGCGGCCGATCGGCGGCCGGTGGAACCCGCGGGCGGACTTCGAGCAGACCGTTCTCGCCCACGCGCCATCGATCACGGCGGAGCAGTTCGCGGCAGCCATCGCCGCGGGCGACCGGCTCCTTGCCGAGTCGTCGCCCGAGCCTGACGACTACCACCAGCTGATGCTGCGTGAGGTGGAGGTGGACCCGACCCCGGAACTCCTCGCCGGCCTGCGGCCCCTGGGCCCGCCCTGTCCTGACTGGGCGGGCCGAACGGATGTGCCCGCCCTGTGGCGGCACAGCCGATCCCTGGCGTCGCGTCAGCCGAACAGGCGGCGCTCGATCTCCCGCCGGTAGTCCTCCAGGGTCCGGTCGAGGTGCACCGCGGTGGCCGCGGCGGCCGCGCCGAGGATGCCGTGGATGCCGATGGCGCTGGACTGCCGCTGCAGCGGCGCGCGTCGCGTACGGAGCTGAGCAGGAAGGAGTTGTGCGCGGCGGTGGCCACGGCCGCGTGGAAGCCGGGCGGTGTTCGCCGCCGTGCACATCGACGGACCGGCAAGGGGCCGACGGGCGGGGCCGCGGCCGCTAGAACATGCCCTTGCCGTTGGCCGAGGTCTCCGGGACGGCCTGGGTGATGTCCCAGTGCTCGACGATCTTGCCGTTCCGCACCCGGAACAGGTCCAGGATCGCCAGGCCCCGGTCTCCCGGATAGTTGACGTAGTGGCTGTGGACGGCCACCAGGTCGCCCTCGGCGATGATCCGCTCGGGGGTGACCGTCAGTTGCGGTGCCGAGGCGAAGTAACCGCCGAGGCCGACCTTCGCGGCGGCCACGCCGTTCCGCATCTGCGGGTTGTGCTGGAGGTAGCCGGGGTCCCAGTAGCGGTCGAGGGCGGTCAGGTCCTTGCGGACCATGAGCTCGTCGAAGGCCTTGGTGACCAGTTCCTGGTTGGCCTGGGTGAGCCGGTGGTCCAGGGGCTGCGAGACCTGCGGTGAACTCAGCGTGGAGAACATGTCGTTGCCACTGGCCGTGGTGTCCGGCACGTTCTGGATCACGTCCCAGTGCTCTGCAGGCTTCCCGTCCTGGAAGCGGAAGATGTCGATGACGGACGAGCCCTTGGTGCCCGGGACCAGCACCACGTTGGAGTGGAGCAGCACGAGGTCGCCCTGGGAGATGGCCCGCTTGACGTCGTACCGGGCGTCGGGGAACTGCTGGTGGATCGAGGTGGCCAGGCCCTTGAGGCCCGCCGAACCGTCGGCCGCGGTCGGGTTGTGCTGGATGTAGTCCGGCCGTACGAAGCGGTCGACGACCGCGGTGTCCCCGCGCTCGAACACCCCCTTGGCGACAGCGATGGCGACGGCCTTCTGGTAGCCGAGGCGGGCGGCATCGCCCTGGCCGGGCGCCGCGTGCCCGGCGGCCGGGCCGTGCGGGGCCGCCACGGCGGGTATGGCGGCCGGGCCCAGGACAGCGGCGGCGGCGAGGAAGGCGACGACGGCCCTGCGGGCGGGGGTGGTGGGGGCAGTTGGGGGCATGGTGCGCTCCAGTCATCTCATGCGTGCGAAACCGGCGAGTAACTTGAAGATCCAAAACCTGATCACGCGGGGTGGAGAATTTCATGATCTTGGCGGCCATGCCTGTCACGTTCCCGGAGCACCACTGAGCCGGCAGTTCCGCCACGAACCGGGCGTCGCGCGACTGTGCCGAAGCCCTGGTCGTACCTCGTGGCCACAGCCCGGTAGCGCTTCAGACGATTGATCCCGCACGCGACCGCACGGCGCTTTCGGGGGTCAATCTGTCGAATGTCGGCGGACGGCCGCAGCGGCTGCCCAGCTTCACACGGTTGCGGATCTGGTCGCCCCCGCACGGGGTTGGGGCGGCAGGCGCGGTCTGCCTACGCCTGGACGGGGCACCCGGACGCGCTCCAGGCTTCTGCCCTTGTTCGACGGCGAGGTGCACCTTCGTAGTCAGTGCGCCGCGCGAGCGTCCCAGACCGTGATCGGCAGCTCGACGACTATCCGGCCCGGTGCCATCACGCTGTATGCCGTTGATCAGGTGCCGGCTGGGCCGGGTCGGAGGCCGTCCGGTTTCTTGCCGGTCGGCAGCGGCGGCTCAGCCTGGTCCACTGCTCATTCGTCAGATCTCCACGCCCCATGAGTGGATCACGGCAAACCTTGATCCACTTTTGAAGCGGATCTCAGAACATCGTGTTGTCGTTGGCGCTTTCCTCGGGGACCTCCTGGACGACGTCCCAGTGCTCGACGATCCTGCCGTCGGCGATCCGCCAGATGTCGGCCACGGCCATGCCGCGGTCGCCGGGCTTGAGGTGCAGGTTGCTGTGGGTGAAGACGACGTCGTCCTCGGCGATGGCGCGCTTGATGTCGAGGTGCAGTTCGGGGAACTGGCCGCGCAGCCAGTGCACGTAGCCGATGAAGCCCTCGGCACCGTCGGGGGCACCGGGGTTGTGCTGGGTGTAGGTGGCGTCGAGATGCGCGGCGGCGGCCTGCTCCGGCTGGCCGTCGTTGAACGCCTGCTCGTAGAACGCGATGACGAGCTTCTTGTTGTCCGCCGTGGACATCGGTCGATCCTCTCTCGGGCGGGTCGTGGGGTGCGCGGTCAGGCTCAGCGGGTCATGGCGTCGCGCACCAGCGCGGTGTCGACGAACTGCTCGAAGCGCACGATCAGGCCGCCGCGCACGACGAAGTGGTGGGCGACGCGCGCGTTCAGGTCCTTGCCGGTGGCGTTGTTGCGGGCGGTGTAGCGGGCCAGGACGACGACGTTCTCGCCGTCGACGACGTAGGTGTCGTCGTGCGCGATCCACTCGTCCCAGTCCTTGCCGAGCCGCTCCATCACGTTGTCGGTCACGCCCTCGGGAGTGCGGTAGGTACCGGCGAGCGGGAAGCCGGCCATCTCCGTCCACTCCACGTCCGGTGCGAGGGTGGCGCGCAAGGCGGCCAGATCGCCGGCGGCCGAGGCGAGGTACTGACGGCGCACCACGTCGGCCGGTGCGCTGCTCGTGGCGAAATCGGTCCCGGTCATGGTCAGCCCCACGCCATCTCGCCCTTGACGACCTTCGGGCCGAGCTGCGCGGCGATCTGCATGCCCGCCTGCGGGTACGCCTTGAGCAGCTCGTCGGTGGCGGTGGCGCCGTCGGCCGCGGCGGCCACGATGCGGCGGAACGCGGCGATGTACTCGCGGGTGTAGGCGATCGCGCTCGCGTCCGCGGCGGCCGAGGGCTGCCGGTGGCCGGGCACCACGAGCGCGGGTTCGAGGCCCTGCATCTCGCGCAGGAGCGCGTCCCAGGCGTCGAGCTGTTCGTCGCGCGGGGTGTCGGCGATCCACACGTGCTCGTCCGCGAACACCAGCACACCGCCGAGGATCGCGCGGTCCTCGGCCTGGTAGAGGTAGGTGCGGTCGGGCAGCGCGGCGGGTGCGCCCTTGAGCTGGAAGGTGTGGCCGGCGAACGTCAGGTCGCCGGTCAGCGGCGCGGTCTCGATCAGCCGGGTGGGCAGGTTCGCGCCCAGCGCGGCCCATGCCTTGAGCTTGCCCTCGTACTTCTTCGCCATCGTCGCGGCGACCTCGGGCGTGGCCAGGAAGGTCGCGTCGGGGAAGGCGTCGGCGATGACTTCGGCGCCGAAGTAGAAGTCCGGGTCGGCGTGGGAGATGACCACGGTGGTCAGCTGCTTGCCGGAGTCGAGCACGGCGGCGACAAGCCGGTGCCCGTCGGCGCGGGTGAACCCGGCGTCCACCAACAGCGCCTCCGTCCCACCGGTGACGAGCGTGGCGGTCTTGTTCTTCGATCCGACCGGGAAGTCCCCGTCGATGATCGTGTAGGTGAGGTCCGTCATCACGGTCTCCAAGTGCTTCGCTGGGTTGGCTATGCTGCCCAATATACCTTTCTGGTTAGCTAAATCAAGCTAACCAGGAAGGTATTTTTGGGGCGCTTGCGCTATGATTGTCGGCGTGGACGACGAACTGCGCGCGCTGGTGGAGGACGAGGGAGTACTGCTGTGGGGCCAGGTGGTGAACCTGCACCGCGCCCTCAACGCCCGGCTGCACGCCGACATCCGAGAGGCCAGCGGCCTGGATGGCACCGAGTTCGAGTTCCTGCTGCGTCTGGCCCGCTTCCCCGGACCGCGCACACACGCGACCAAGGTCGCCGCCGAGATGGGCTTCACCTCCGCCGGCACCACCAAGCTCGTGGCCCGGCTCGAACAGAAGGGCCTGATCACCCGCACCCGCGACCCCGAGGACGGGCGCGCCTTCCAGGTCGCGATCACCGACGAGGGCGAACGACTGCTGCGCGCGGGCCTCAAAGCCCACATCCCACAGCTGGACGCCGACGTCGTCCAACGCCTGACCGCCACCCAGCGCAGGCAGTTGCACAACCTCCTCGGCCGCATCGGCCCGGGCGAAGGAACCCCCTGAATCTCGACCCTGGCCGACCCCGGAGATCCCTCCTCAGGACGTGACGACGGCCGCGGGCCGACTCGGGGTGCGCCCGGTGTCGGCAGGGCGAGGTGGGTCGCCAGAGGCTGCCGATGCCCTGCTTGACCAGCGACCGACCAAGGACAGGAACTTACGCGTTCGCGTCGCGGAGTGTGCGCAGGATGCGTTCGAGGTGGCGCCGGTCCTCGGCCGAGAGTGGTCCGGTGAGGTGGGTGCGCAGGTGGGAGACGTGGGCGGTCAGTGCGCGGTCGAGCGCCTGACCGCCCTTGTCGGTCAGGACGGCGAGTGCGGCGCGCCGGTCGGCGGGATCGGGGTCGCGGCGGATGAGCCCCTCCTTTTCCATGCGGTCGGCGAGTCGGGTGAAGCCGCCCGAGCTGAAGGACACGGCTTCCGCCAGGTCGGTCATGCGGAGCTGGTGGCCGGGAGTGCGGCCCAGTCGCAGCAGCACTTCGAACCAGCTGTGCGGCACTTCGAGATCGCGGTTCACCAGGGGCTTGATGAGGCTGTACGCCTCCACGAAGAGACCGAAGAGCGTCACGTCGTCGTCGTTCAGCAGTTGCTCGTCCACTCCCCAAGGGTGCCAGAAGCACACGGGCGGAAGAAGCTGCCGTTGCAATCTCTGCCGCAGCAGATATATTGTCTGCTGTGGCAGATACTTCACCGTGTCGCCCCCCGCATTCACGTTCCACCTTCTTGAGCGCCATCCCCGCGCTGAACGACGCGCAACCGGGTCCGCCCGCATGCGGATGAGCACCGCCCTCGTGCGAGCCCCGCCCCCGCACTTTCGTGAAGGAAGGTTTCACCAGCATGTCCATCCTTCCCAGCAGGCGGCACATCCTGGCGGCCGGAGCCGGTGCCGCCCTCGCCGCCGGAGTGTTCGGCGTCTCAACAGCCTCCGCCTCTGCCACCGGGTCCCCGTACTCAGCCGGCCCCGAGGAGACCCGCACGCTCGACGAGCTCTACCAGGCCGCCCTCAAGGAAGGCGGAAAGCTCGTCATCTACGCCGGCGGTGACACCCCGACCCAGCAGGACAGCACCAAGGCGGCCTTCAAGTCCCGCTTCCCGGGCATCGACCTGACACTGGTCGTCGACTACAGCAAGTACCACGACGTCCGCGTGGACAACCAGTTCGCCACCGGCACCGTCGTTCCCGACGTCGTGCAACTGCAGACCGTGCAGGACTTCGTCCGGTGGAAGCAGCAGGGCCGGCTGCTGGCCTACAAGCCCGCCGGGTTCTCGAAGCTGTACGACGCATTCCGGGACCCGCAGGGCGCGTGGACCGCCGTCAGGGTGAGCGCGTTCAGCTTCCTGTACGGAAAGGCGGCCGTGGGCTCGGACGCGCCCCGCAACCCGCTCGACCTGGTCGACCCGAAGTGGAAGGGCAAGATTGCCTCCTCGTACCCGCACGACGACGACGCCGCCCTGTATCTCTACACGCTGTACACCCGGACCTACGGCTGGGACTGGATCGCCGAACTGGCCACCCAGGACGTGCAGTTCGCTCGGGGCAGCAACTCGCCGGGCGTCGCCGTCTCCGCCGGGCAGAAGGCGATCGGCGTCGGCACCTCGGGCTCGGCAGTCCCCTCGTCCACGTCCCCGTCGACGTGGGTGATCGCGGACGGGCACCCGTTCATGAGCTGGGGTCAGCGCGCGGCCATCCTGAAGCAGGCCAAGAACCCGACGGCCGCCAAGCTCTACCTCAACTGGCAGCTGTCCGCCTCGGTGCAGCAGCAGGCCTTCAACGGCTGGTCGGTGCGCACCGACATCGCTCCCCAGGGCGGCCTCAAGCCCATCTGGGAGTACCCCAACGCCCACCTGGACGGCTTCCCGGCGTTCATGGCCGACCGCGCCGAGGTGGAACGCTGGAAGCAGACCTTCGCCCTGTACTTCGGCGAGGTCAAGGGCGACCCGACCCCCGGCTGGCTCGGACTGCACCCGGGGGCCTGAGCACCGACCAGCTCATCCTCCCGCCAGGTCCCGACAGTTGTACCGACGCCACCTTGCTGAAGTCGCGCTCGCTAGTGCAGCGCCGCATTGATCCTGCGAGGGTCTTGATCGCCCCCGGTGGGGGCCCGAGGGCGATCGGTCGGGCCCGGTCCTCCGGATTCAGCCG